>JBLHKE010000004.1:0-37745 GCA_047619485.1 Verrucomicrobiales bacterium
CTCGATTACACATTCCCACAGGGCACGGTCATCGATCCAGGTGACTACATCGTCGTCGCCAAGAGCCCGGCGGTCGGGCAACTCGGTCCATTTACGGGCAGTCTGGACAACAACGGTGAACGCCTCGAGTTAATCAACCAGGGTGAGCGGCTGATGGATGAGCTCGACTACAACGACTCGGGTCGCTGGCCAGTCGTCGCCGATGGCTCAGGCGCAACGCTTGCCAAGCGCAATCCGTATCTGGCAAACAAGCCGAACGAGAACTGGTCCTACTCAGAGCAGGTAGGCGGCACACCCGGCACAGTGAATTTCCCAGATGAAAACGCGCCACCTGCAACCACGACCATCGCGCTGTTCGGTCTAGATTCCGATTGGCGCTACAACGACGAGGGCGACGATCTCGGTGCAGGATGGGCGGCGGTCGCGCACCCGGTCGCGGGCAATTGGGAATCCGGACCAGCCTGCTTCGGCAGTGAGAGCGGCCCCGAGCACACCATCCGCACCCCGTTTTCATTCCCCGGTGCCAATAACCCCTACATCGTCACCTACTACTTCGAGAAGGATTTCCAACTGAGTAGCGCACAGGCATCCTCGCTGCAATCGCTGCCGATCAGACACCTCGTCGATGACGGCGCCGTTTTTTATCTGAACGGCACCGAGGTGCTCCGCACAAATCTTCCCGGTGGGGCAATCACCGCTGCCACCCGCGCCACATCAAATATAGAAGCCGAACTATCGAGTTCAATCCCCCTGCCGCCCGGCGCGGCGGTCACTGGAACCAACCGGCTGTCGGTTGAAGTCCACCAGACCAGCGGCGGCAGCAGCGACATTCTATTCGGCGCGCAGCTCGACCTGGTGATCGAAGACGCGGCTTCAGGTTCGGCACCACCCATCGCAATCAACGAGATCCCGCCTGCGACCGAAGCGACTTTTTGGATCGAGCTGGCCAATACGGGGGTAGCAGATGTCGAAGTGGGCGGGATGCGGCTCTCGGTCGGGGGTGATGCCGCGCGCGAATTCGTTTTACCGGCACAATCACTCGCAGCGGGTGGAGTGTTATTGCTCGACCAAGCAACCCTCGGGTTCCGCCCGGCGGATGCGGAGAACCTATTTCTCTACGATGCCACAAAGACAATCGTGCTCGATGGCCAGCAGCAGACCGGCCGCCTGCGTGGGCGCTCGGAGGAAAAAAACGGAGCATGGTTATTTCCTGACACCGCCACGGCGGGCAGTCCGAACAGTTTCGCCTTTCGCGATGAGATCGTCATCAGCGAGATCGCCTACAATCCCCCAGCACTGACCGCGATTCCAGACACGCCCGCGACTTTTGAAAATGTCGAGCTGTTCGACTTCAATGTCGACTGGCGATACAATGACGACGACGAAGACCTGGCATCGAACTGGGCCAGCACTGCGCATGCTGCCGGCGGCAGCTGGGAGACCGGCGGAGCCCCGATCGGGCGTGAGAGCGGCGCACTGCCGGAACCTCTGGTCACCGACCTGAACCCGACCTACGCATCGTCCACCGTCACCTACTATTTCGAACGGGAGTTCGAGCTGAGCGCCCAGCAATTCGCAGATCTCGACTCGATGGAAATCTCGCACCAGATTGACGACGGGGCGATCTTCTACATCAACGGCGCCGAAGTTGGCACGTTCAATCTCGCCAGCGGCGCTGGCGCAGAAACCCTCGCTAGCCCGGGCGTCGGTAACGCAAGCATCCAAACTCTCGCCATCCCGGCTGACTCGCTGGTGGTCGGCAGCAACCGAATCTCGGTCGAAATACACCAGTCATCGATTGGCTCGAGCGACTTGGTCTTCGGCCTGAAGCTAGACGCGCGCTTCGTGCTCAGCCCCTTCATCCCGGGCGCTCCGTACCGCAACTCGGACAACCAGTGGCTGGAAATCGCCAACCAAAGTGGCGCTCCGGTCGATCTTGGTGGCTGGGATTTCGGCGATGGTATCAGTTTTAGATTCCCGGCTGGGACGATGCTCGCCGGCGGCGAACACGCCAGCATCGCACGAGATGCGGCCGAATTTTCCGCCGCCTTCCCGGGCGCGCGACTGTTGGGCGAGTTCGGAGGCACGCTCTCGCGCAGCGGCGAACACCTCCTGTTGCGCGACGCCAACAACAACCCGGCCTGCGAGATGCGCTACTTCGATAGCGGCCGCTGGCCAGACATTGCCGATGGCGGAGGAGCCAGTTTAGAATTGCGCGACTTGGATGCCGATCCGGGCAACGCAGCGTCGTGGGCAGCCAGTGAAGAGACCGGCCAGACCGGATGGAAGACCTATAGCCACAGCGGGGTTCTTGCCGGGAGCCGTGGACCGGACACCAAGTGGAGCGAGTTCAATGTGGGCATGCTCGGAGACGGTGAACTGCTGATCGACGACATCAGCGTGATCGAGAACGGCAGCACGCAGAAGCTTAGTAACACTGATTTTAGCAACGGAGACACCGGTTGGCGTTTTCGCGGAACCCACCGCCACAGCGAGATCATCGACGATCCGGAATCGCCCGGGAACAAGGTCTTGCGCCTGGTCGCCAGCGGCGGGACCGGCCACATGTCGAACCAGCTCGAGACGACGTTGCTCAGCGCTGCAGTCAACGGCCGGACCTACGACATCTCCTTCCGCGCACGCTGGGTCAGTGGTTCAAACCAGCTGCACACGCGACTCTACTTCAACCGCATGCCACACGTGACGGTGATTGATCGACCGCAGCATGTCGGCACCCCATCCGCGCCAAATTCCCGAGCGGAGACTAACATTGGCCCCACCTTCACCGGCACAATCCACTCCCCCGCCGTGCCGGCGGTGAACCAGGCCGTCAAAGTAACCACCCGCCCTGCAGACCCGGACGGCCTAGGCACCATCCAGTTGTTCTACTCGGTCAACGGCGGTGCTTTTCAGAACACGACCATGGGCATCGGTTCGGGCGGCCACTATGAAGGCACCATCCCCGGCCAGGCGGCCTCCGCGGTGGTGCAATTTTACATCCAGGGATCCGACAGCCTCGGTGCCAGCGCGACCTTCCCGGCAGCCGGCCCAGATTCTCGGGCACTCTACAAAGTCAACGACGGGCTCGCCGCGACCAACGGCCAACACAACTTCCGTATCGTCGTCACCAATGCGGAGCGCGATTTCATCCACGAGCCGATCCAAGTCATGAGCAACGACCGCATCGGTGCGACCATCATCGACCGCGAGCAGGACATCTACTACGACGTAAGACTACGCCTGAAGGGTAGCCAGCGCGCGCGCAATCAGATCAACCGTGTCGGTTTCAACATGCGCTTCGGCTCCGACCAGCTCTACCGCGGTGTCCACAAGTCGCTGGCCATCGACCGCTCGGAGGGAGTCGGCCAGGGGCAGCTCGAGATCCTGTTCGACTTCATGATCGCCAACTCCGGCGGCATCGTCTCGCGCTACTACGATTTCGTCAAAGTGATCACCCCGAAAACCGTGCACACTCGCTCGGCCGTCTTGCAGATGGCGCGCTACGACCCGGTATTGCTCGACTCGCAATTCGAGAACGGTTCCGACGGCAACCTCTACGAATACGAGCTGCTCTACACCCCAAACAATGCCGACGCGAACGGCTTCAAACTCCCGAATCCCGACGGAGTCACTGGAGTGACCGTCAGCAACCTCGGCGATGACCAAGAGAAATACCGCTGGTTCTTCCTGAAAAAGAACAACCGCGACGCGGATGATTTCGCCCCTATCATCGCCTACAACAAGAAGTTCAGCCAGAGCGGCGCAGCCTTCGAAGAAGGGTTGGAAGAGGTGGTCGACGTCGATGCCTGGCTGCGAGGCATGGCCTACGCAGTGCTCTCTGGTGCAGGTGACAACGCAGGTGCCAACAGCCAACACAACGGCATGTACTACGCCCGCCCAGACGGCCGCGTCATGTTCCTCCCCCACGATATGGACTTCGCCTTCGACGCCGGGCGAAGCATCTTCGCCAACGGACAGTGTTCGAAATTGACCGCAGACGCGGCCCGCCGCCGGATTTACCTCGGTCACCTCCACGACATCATCAGCACGACCTACAACAACAACTACATGTCGATGTGGACAAGCCACCTGCAGACAATCGATTCCTCCCAGCCGTGGAGCAGCCACCTAACCTACGTGACCTCGCGTTCCAACAATGTCCTCAGCCAGATCGGCAACCGAGTCGCGCCGACCCCCTTCAACATCACTAGCAATGCCCCCCTCAGCGTGAATGGCAGCAGCGCCAGTATCGTCGGCGACGGCTGGGTGAATGTTCGCAACATCCGCCTCGCGGGTGGTGGAGAACTCGAAATCAATTGGACCGACAACAATAGCTGGCAAGTCGCCGTGCCCGTCTCACCCGGCGAGAACACAGTCGTTTTGGAGGCGATCGATTTCTCCGGCGATGTGATCGGCAGCGATACCATCACGGTCAACAATACCAGTACGCTCGAGCCGGCCTCAGCGACCAACATTGCCATCTCGGAAGTCATGTATCACCCGAGCGATCCGACCGCCGCAGAAATCGCGGCGGGCTTCCCCACCGACGATGCATTCGAGTTCATCGAACTGATGAACATCGGCAACAACGAGGTGAACCTCGACGGCGCGCAGTTCACCAGCGGATTCGATCACGCGCTCCCGGCCACCATCGTCCCAGTCGGTGGGCGCGTTGTGCTTGCCCGAGATCGCTCTGGCTTTCTCAGCCGTCATCCCGATGCCGCAGCAGCGCTTCTAGCTGGCGAATACGGGATAGCCGACACCAATAAACTCTCCAACGCCGGTGAGCAGATCACGCTCATCGGTGCCTCGGGGAATGCCATCCGCAGCTTCACCTACGATGACATTTCACCATGGCCGACCGCAGCGGACGGCAGCGGCTTCAGCATGGTGCTGATCAATCCAGCCTCCGACCCGGATCACGCAATCCACACCAACTGGCGATCTAGCACCGCAACCGGCGGCAACCCAGGCAGCAGCGACGCAGCTGCATTCGTCGGGGATCCCGGTGCAGATGACGACGGTGATGGCTTGTCGAACTTCCTCGAACACGCCCTTGGCGACGGCTCGCCAGCTGTAGAGGTTAGCGCGGATCCGAACGTGGCCGGCGGGTTGCAATTCACCTTCCAACGCAACCTCGCCGCCGATGACGTGCTCATCGAACTCCAGAGCTCGATCGATCTAAGCACGTGGTCGACAGCGCAGGCGACGCTTACCAGTTCGGTCAGTCAAGATGGCGGCACCGCCATCGAGACATGGTCGATCCCACCGCCAGTAGGAGGCACGATGCGACTCTACATTCGTCTATTCGTCACCTCCCGCTGAAGCGGAGTCGTTCAACCCGGCGCTCCCGCCCGTTGGTTAGGTTAACCGCATCGTAGCGTAGCCTTTAGGCTGCGTCCGCCCGACCCGACCCCATTTTTCGATGGCCAGTGCGCGAACGGAATCCAAGGGAATCTGGCGTGTCGTCGAGACCACTGGCAATGCGCAGACGGGACTGCCGTTTCTGACGCGGCCTAAAGCTACGCTACATAGCAGTGCCATTCTTTACCTAACGCTAATACCACTACAGCCTCCCGCAGCAGCGTTTGTATTTCTTTTTGCTACCGCAGGAGCACAGGGAATTCCGCGAGACCCGCCTCTCAGGCTTGGGTGGATTGATCTCAGGGATCACCAGGCTCTTGGCAAGCTCATTGCGCTGCTGAGTTTCCTGGTACTGACGGCGGCGTTTTGGGAATTCTTCTGCCAGCTGCCATTCTACCTGTTTCTGCATTTCGTGAAACTGGAGTGACGCGCCCCGACGAAATTCCAGCAGAGGATCCTTCTGTGCATGGTGCACTAGCGACATCCCCTCACGCAATTCGTCCAAGGAGTTGAGATGATCACGCCATGCCGCGTCGATCAGACTAAGGATGATCGCGCGCTCGACATCTGGATCGATCTTGCTCTGCTGACCCAGCTTTGCTGCGGGATCACTGGTAGCGATCAGGTCTTGGCGGCGCGCGTAGATCGTACGGCGCTGCTGGCTGACGACATTGTCGTAGCGGAGTGTGTGCTTGCGCGATTCAAAGTGGCTAGCCTCGACACGTTTTTGCGCCGTCTGGATGCTGCGGCTGAGGAACGGATGTTCAAGCGCGTTGCCCGGCTCAAGATCGACTTTCCCTAGAAGACGGATGATACGGTCAGTGTCGCCGAAGTGCTGCATCAACGGATCTTCGAAACTGACGAAGAAGCGCGACATACCGGGATCTCCCTGGCGCGCGCAACGACCGCGCAGCTGGTGGTCGACGCGGCGGGACTCGTGACGCTCGCTGCCGATGACGTAGAGACCACCAAGAACAGCAACCCCTTCGCCTAGTGCGATGTCGGTGCCACGTCCGGCCATGTTGGTCGAGACGGTGATGGATCCAGCCCGCCCGGCGCGGGCGACAATTTCGGCCTCCTGCGCGTGGTTCTTGGCGTTGAGGACGGCGTGCGGGAGCCTGGCTTGCTTGAGCATCCTGCTCAGCACCTCAGATTCCTCGACATTCGCCGTGCCGAGCAACACCGGCTGTTGACGGGAGTATGCTTGCTTCACCTCAGCGACGATGGCGTTGAATTTTTCGCGCCGGGTTTTGAAGATGAAGTCGGTCAGGTCCTGTCGCTGGCTCGGCCGGTTGGGCGGGATTTCGATCACACCTAGATCGTAGATTTCCTCGAACTCATCCGACTCGGTCGCAACGGTTCCACTCATACCGGCGAGACACGGGTAGAGGCGGAAGTAGTTTTGCACCGTGACGCTGGCGAAGGTTTCGGTCTCATCCTCCAACTCCACGCCCTCTTTGGCTTCGATTGCCTGGTGCAGTCCGTCGCTCCACCGGCGCCCGGGCATCTTGCGGTCTTGCTGGCGGTCGATGATGACGACTTTGCCGTCCTCGACTAAATAGTCGCGGTCGCGCTCGTAGAGGCAGTAGGCTTTCAGCAGTTGGGCGATGTTGTGGACGCGTTCGCCTTGTTCCGCGGCGGCGTGCTCAAGAGCGCGCTGCCCGGCTTCATCTTTTGCCAATGCTAGTGCCTCGGTGAGATCAGGAATGGTGAAAGCATCGGGATCATCTGGGGAGAGGAACTCGCGCCCGCGCTCGCTGAGGTGTGCGTCGTGATACTTCTCATCGACGCTGAAGTAGAGATTTTCTTTCAGCGTGACAAGGTCCTCGCGGTTGGAGGCGACTTGGTAGCGCAGGTCGATGCGTTCTAACTGGCGCAGGGTATCGGGATTCTCTTTTAGCCGCAGCAGACCGGGATGACGCGGTTGGGCTAGTTGCACCTGGTAGAGTTCCTCGATGCTGCCGCTGCGGATTAGCTCGTCGCACTGCGTTTTCTGAGCGGCTACCAGGGTCTCGACGGCGGCCCGTAGATTCGGCATCAGTCCGAGTTGATCATTCCGGCCGGATGCAGAAACGACGCCCGCGATGATCAGTGGGGTGCGCGCATCGTCGATGAGAACCGAGTCGACCTCGTCGATAAGGGCATAGAATCGACCACGTTGCACCTGCTCGTTGCGCGAGGTCGCTAATCCGTGATCGCGCAGGTAATCAAACCCGAACTCGCTGGCAGTGCCATAGGTGATGTCGCAGGCGTAGGCGACTCGGCGCTGCTCGGGCGATTGACCGTTCTGCAGGCAGCCGACGCTCAGGCCGAGGAACTCGAACAATTTGCCCATCCAGGTCGCATCCCGCAGGGCTAGGTAATCGTTGACGGTGATGACGTGGACGCCACGACCAGCGAGCGCGTGCAGGAAGGTCGGTAGCGTGGCAGCGAGGGTTTTACCCTCGCCGGTGTGCATCTCAGCGAGCTTGCCTTCGGCGAGGGCCAACCCGCCAATGAGCTGCACGTCGTACGGAACCATGTTCCAGACCTGTTTCTGGCCGCAGACTTCGAACTCACGACCACAGAGCCGGCGGGCAGCGTTCTTGGCGATGGCGAAGGCCTGTGGGCGGATCTTTTGCAGGTGTGCTAGTTGCTCTTGAGGGCTGGCGAGCTCTTGGAGCTCCCGCCGTAGGGCATTGGTGGCCGATTGGATCTCGGCGTCGGCCTGACCAGCGAGCAGGTGCTCGATGGTGTTGATCTGCTCGACCTCAGCTTGGTAGTTACCGAGACGGCGGGTGGATTTACGGTTACGGAAGTTCTTGAATAATTGTGTTTGAAATAGGTTCATTGGTATTTTTGGGCACGAGGGTGCCTTGGTGAAAATTTGCTTTGTAAATTCGATTTAAAAATCGAATGGCGGAGCCTTTGATAAAGAGCTCAGCACGATGAGCTTCGATTCTGAAATCGAAGTGACGCTACGCCACTGGCGGTGAACCGCTGCGCAGTGGGGCGTGGGAGTGCGCTGCTCCGCGAACGGCGGGCGCGCTCTGGTCGGCAACCGTGGGTGTGCCTACCTGGAGAGGAGTTTTAGAGGGGGCAGGACGCTTCGCGTGGAAGCGGGCGGCCTGCACCTGAACGGCGGCGGCTTCTTTGGCGAAACCGGGGCCACGCAGCAGATCCCGCGCCGAGACGTATCGGTCACAGTTGCCGAAGATCGCTCCGAGGAGGATCGCTGAGATGGCGCCGTAGATTCTCACTGTGGTTTCTTAGACTGAGTGCTGGTGGGCTTTGGGGAGTTTAAGTTGAAGTTCGAGCTGGAAGCCGAAGTCGCTACGGAGCCATCGGCGCCAGAAACTTAAACTTTTCACTTCAACTTCAACTTAAACTCCCATGGTGCTGAGCCAGACTTCTTGATAGAAGATCCCCCTCCCCCGGCAAGCGCCAGAGGAGGGGGAAACATTTCAAATATGCGTTGGGCGCGATGTGTTACATCATGCCGCCCATGCCGCCCATTCCACCCATTCCGTGGTCATGGCCGTGGTCGCCACCACCACCTGCTTCTTCCTTCTCAGGGAGATCGGTGATGAGACACTCGGTGGTCAGCAGGAGACCGGAGATCGACGCGGCGTTCTGGAGAGCGCTGCGGGTCACTTTGGTCGGGTCGACGACACCAGCCGCGATGAGGTCTTCGTAGACTCCAGTCGCGACGTTGTAGCCGATGTTACCTTTCTCGTTGCGGACGTGCTCGACGATGAGGGCACCCTCACGGCCTGCGTTGGCAGCAAGCTGGCGAAGCGGACTCTCGATCGCACGACGGACGATGTCAGCACCGGTGGCTTCGTCGCCTACGAGCTTGAGATCGCCAAGAGCAGCTTGTGCGCGGATGAGGGCGGTTCCGCCACCTGGGACGATACCTTCTTCAACAGCTGCACGCGTTGCGTGGAGTGCGTCTTCGACGCGGGCTTTCTTCTCCTTCATCTCGGTCTCGGTAGCTGCACCGACGTTGATGACGGCGACACCACCTGCGAGCTTGGCGAGGCGCTCCTGGAGCTTCTCACGGTCGTAGTCAGAGGTGGTCTCCTCGATCTGGCGACGGATCTGATTGACGCGGCCAGCGATGTCGGCCGAATCGCCTTCACCTTCGATGATGGTCGTGCTCTCCTTGTCAATGGTGATGCGCTTGGCAGAACCGAGGTCTTCGAGCTCGACGTTCTCGAGCTTCACACCGAGGTCTTCGGTGATCACCTTGCCGCCGGTGAGGACAGCGATGTCTTCGAGCATTGCCTTGCGGCGATCGCCGAAGCCAGGAGCCTTGACTGCTGCAACGTTGAGCGTGCCACGGAGCTTGTTGACGACGAGGGTCGCGAGGGCTTCACCTTCGACGTCTTCGGCGATGATGACGAATGGACGACCGGTCTTAGCGACCTTCTCGAGGAGGGGCAGCATGTCCTTGAGGCTGCTGACCTTCTTCTCGTGGATGAGGACGATAGCGTTCTCGAGAACTGTCTCCATGCTCTCAGGATCAGTGACGAAGTATGGGCTGAGATAGCCTTTGTCGAACTGCATGCCTTCGACGACTTCAAGGCTGGTCTCGATGCCTTTGGCTTCCTCGACGGTGATGGTGCCGTCTTTGCCGACCTTGTCCATGGCATCGGCGATGATGGCACCGATGGTCTCGTCCCAGTTGGCAGAAACCGTAGCGACCTGTGCGATCTCTTTGGTGTCGTTGACCGGGTTGCTGATCTTGTGGAGCTCGGCGACGAGCGCCTCGGTGGCCTTCATGATACCACGCTGGAGCGAGGTTGGGTTGGCGCCAGCTGTGACGTTGCGGAGACCTTCTTTGTAGATGGCCTCGGCGAGCACGGTTGCCGTCGTGGTGCCGTCACCAGCGATGTCGGAAGTCTTGGAAGAGACTTCGCGGATCAGCTGCGCGCCCATGTTCTCGTAGGGGCATTCGAGTTCGATTTCTTTAGCGACCGTGACACCGTCTTTGGTGATCGTCGGGCTGCCGAATTTCTTGTCGAGGATGACGTTGCGACCGGAGGGGCCGAGGGTGCTTTTGACGGCACGGGCGAGTTTCTGCACGCCGCGGAGGAGTGCATGACGAGCTGCTTCGTCGAATAGTAGTTGTTTAGCCATTGTATTTTAAGATTGGATTGAGTGTATTGCGTTGGGTTGGGTTTAGCCGAGGATGCCGAGGATGTCTGCCTCGCCGAGGATCAGATGATCTTCGCTGTCGAGCTTGACGTCGGTGCCGCCGTATTTGGAGATGAGGACTTTGTCGCCGACTTTGACGGTAAATTCGAAGTCGCTGCCGTCTTCGTTTTTGCCGCCGGTGCCGAGGGCAACGATCTGTGCTTCCTGTGGTTTTTCACGGGCGGAGTCTGGGATGATGATGCCGCCGGCCGAGGTCTCGTCCTCGTCGATACGCTTGGCCAGCACGCGCTGACCGAGGGGTTTGATGGATGTAGCCATTTTAGTTACTTCTTAGTTTTTTGTTACGTTGTCGTGTTGTGGTAAAAGCCGCCCCCCCACTGGGAGGACAGCTGTGATTGTTGTCTTGCTAGTCTTCGTCGACGACTTCGGCGTCAACGACCTTGCCCTTGGCCTTTTTCGGCTCTTCGGCTTCTGGCTCGGCGTTCTCCGTGCTAGTGGTCGGAGCGCCTTCTGGCGATGCCTCGCTAGCGTAGAGCTTCTGGGCCAGTGGTGTGAACACCGTGGTGAGCGCCTCGCTGGCCTTCTTGATCTCCTCGAGATTGTCGGCTTTCACCGCCTCGCGAAGTTTTTCGATGGCCTCGGTGACCGGCTTCTTCTCATCGTCGCTGACTTTGTCGCCAGCCTCGTTGAGAGCCTTCTCGGAGCTGTAGGCCAAGTTATCGGCCTCGTTCTTCACCTCGACGGCTTCCTGGCGAGCCTTGTCGGCTTCGGCGTGCTCTTCAGCTTCGCGCTTGGCCTTTTCGATCTCGTCATCGGAGAGTCCGCTGGATCCTTCGATGGAGATTTTCTGCTCCTTGCCGGTGCCTTTGTCTTTCGCTGAGACATGGAGGATGCCGTTAACGTCGATGTCGAAGGTGACCTCAATCTGCGGCTCTCCGCGGCGGGCTGGTGCGATGCCGTCGAGTCGGAAGTTGCCGAGCAACTTGTTGTCTTCGAACATCGGCCGCTCGCCCTGCGAGATACGGATGTCGACGGCCGGCTGGCTGTCAGCAGCGGTCGAGAAAGTCTGCGACTTCTTCGTCGGGATGGCCGAGTTGCGCTCGATCATCGGCGTGGCGCGATTGCCCATCGTCTCGATCGAAAGGCTCAGTGGCGTCACATCGAGGAGGAGGACATCTTCGACATCGCCCTTGAGGACACCACCTTGGATCGATGCGCCGATAGCGACGACCTCGTCTGGGTTCACCCCCTGGTGTGGGTCTTTGCCAGCTAGCTCTTTGGCAGTCTCATATACCTTCGGCATGCGGGTCATGCCGCCGACTAGGACGAGTTCGTCGATGTCGCTCGGGCTGAGTCCGGCTTCCTTGAGGCAGTCTTTGACTGGCCCCTTGGTGCGCTCGAAGAGATGATCGGTCATCTGCTCCAACTTATTACGAGTCAGCTCCTTCTGGATGTGCTTTGGGCCGGTTTGGTCAGCGGTCACGAAGGGGAGATTGATCTCGTAGGTCGTGGCTGAAGAGAGCGCGATCTTGGCTTTCTCAGCTTCCTCTTTGATGCGTTGAAGGGCGTCAGGCTGGTTGCTGAGATCGATTTCGTTATCGGCTTTGAATTCACTGACGACCCAATCGATGATGGTGTTATCCCAGTCGTCACCGCCGAGTTGGGTGTCACCGTCGGTCGCCATGACCTCGAAGACGCCGTCGCCGATGTCGAGCACCGAGATGTCGAAGGTGCCACCACCGAGGTCGTAGACAGCGATCTTCTCGTCGGCTTTCTTGTCCAAGCCGTAAGCGAGCGAGGCTGCCGTCGGCTCGTTGATGATGCGTTTGACTTCGAGGCCGGCGATCTCACCGGCGGCTTTCGTCGCGTTGCGCTGCGAATCGTTAAAGTAGGCCGGCACAGTGATGACGGCTTCGCTAATCTTCTCACCCAAGCGCGACTCGGCGTCGGCTTTGAGCTTGCTGAGGATCATCGCGGAGATCTCCTGCGGGCTGTAGATTTTTTTCTCGCCACCAGCCTCGACTTCGATGTGGGCGTCGCCATTGCTAGCTTCGACGATCTTGTAAGGTGCCCTCTTGTCAGCCTCGGTAAGTTCGGAAAACTTGCGACCGATGAGGCGCTTGGCGGAGAAAATGGTGTTGGATGGGTTGGTGATCGCCTGCCGCTTGGCAGCTTGGCCGACAAGGCGCTCGCCGCTCTTGGTGAAGGCGACAACGGACGGGGTGGTGCGTGCACCCTCGGAGTTCTCGAGGACGACTGGCTCGCCGGCTTCCATGACTGCCATACAGGAGTTGGTGGTTCCTAAATCGATTCCTAAAATCTTGCTCATGGTTTCTGTTGGTTTCTTGGTTTTGGGAGAAGGTTGTGGATGCGCTTCGGATCGCGCTTGAGTGTTGTTCCTGCTTCCTTTGCATTTGCCATGCCAGCCAGCAACATTTTACATCAACAAGCTCACAGTTAAACAGTTACATTCAATTCAGCCGGCCGCGCAATTTTGGGATAATCGGCCATTTTGCGCCACAATGTCGCAACTAGGTGCGACAACATGTCAGATTGACGCGGGTCAGTGATTCCTCAGGCTGCGTCCCGCAGACGCCAGGTGGCACGCGAAAAGGTGTGCAGCAAGAGGATCGTCACGCCAAATAGGACGGTCACGGCCCAGGTTCGAGGGTGCGACATCGGATTGAGAAAACGATCCGTAATATCGGCAGCCAGTTGCAGCGGTCGCGTGAGGATGTCCCAACTGTTCCAGCGCAGGAAGCGGCCGAGGTAGATGCCGAAGCCGGCGAGGAATGATGCCGCGCCGATGCAGATCGCGGCTCGGGGTGGTCGGAGGCGCTGGTCGAGGACTGCGTGAATCTGGCGCAGCGAGATCAGGCCAGCAATCATCGCGAGGCAAGCAAAGTTAGACAGCATGCCGACGTCGTACCAGATTGGGATGACCGGGTGCGACTTGCGGTGCAGGTGGATCAGGTCGGTGACGACGTAAGGCGCATTGGGAAAAAACAACAACCACAGTGCTGCGCAGCTCCAGAACTTCCAGCGAGATTGCTTTTTAGAAAGCGGGAAACTCCAGATCAACGGAACGAAGGCGAGAAATAAATTCCAGACTAGAAAGCGGTATTGGCCACTTCCACTGAAAGCGATGCGCCCGGCGAGCAGGGCTAAGCACCACAGCGTGGCGAGACCGAGAAGGATCGGGAGCGGGTGCTTCGTATAGTTTGAGCGGAGGATGCGGACGAGACGGACGAGACGGACGAGACGGACGAGACGGATAGGCATTTCTTGAATTCTGAACGAGTTCACTTTGTGACACAAAGTAAACGGTAGCGTTCGAAAATTCTTTCACCCCAGGGTGCTTTTTTCAGGAGGCAAGACGCCCCGACTACTATCGACTGGTGACTCTGAGTCTGACGAAGAACCTCTCGCCAGCGGAGAGTGTCGACGGGTAGTTGATGGTGAAGGTCGCGGTGCCGTCCCCGTTGTGGATCTCACCGCCAGAGCCAGTTTCGACCGGCGCCACCCAGGTGTTGAGGTTGGTCGAGACCTCGACGCTGATGAGCGCATCGTCTGCCGCAAGATTTCTTGGATAGGTGACACTGAAGGCACCGCCGCCCAAAAATTGCGCTACCAGAACATCCGGGCTATTCGGGCTGGAATCGCTGGTGCCGAAGGCATGTTCGGCGAAGGCGCTCAGACCATCGTCGTCAGCATCAGCTTCGGGGTCGCCAACGAATGGAACCGAATCCCCTGCCCCGAGGCTGCCCATCCCACCGACACTAGCGCGCCAGTTGGTAGCCACCGCGTGGTCAGGGTTCGCATCGGGATCGATGAGGACGAGGCTCGGCCCGTCGCCGTCCGGCGACTCTGGCCACGGGAAACGATCGTTGTAACTAAAGTCGCGAATCGTTCCATTCGCGCCAGTCAGCACGAGGCGTTCGCCGCCGTTCGCCAGCGCGGTCGCGTTGGCGAACTCGCCAGCGATGAGCGAATTGAAACCCACCCCGTAACGCTCGACGAAGGCCGCCTGATTGGAGACCACCAAGGCACGGGATCCTGGCTCGATCGAGCTGACGGGCGCGCCGAAGAAACTGAAATCTACGCCGCCGGCGAACGACACCGCACTGAGGTCGAGCGGGCTGCCGGAGATGTTGAGGAACTCGATGTATTCGAACTGGTCCCCGTCGGTGAAACCGGCGCTCAGCTCCGAAGCGGACGGCCCGACCGGGTTGTACATGATCTCCGAGATCACCAGGTTGTTAGCATCTGCGAGCTCCGCCCCGACGACGAAAGCAGCGCTGGTCGGTCCGCCCCATTGCTGGCCATCGAAGGCTCGGGCGACCACGCTGGTGCTCGAATTGAGGACGATCGGCGTGGCGACCACGGTGTGGTTCACGCTGAGACGTGGCTTGATGAGGAAGTCTGACCCGGAGGCACTGGAACCCATCCCCTGGATCGCGAGCACGTTGGTGCCATTGATCATCGATGATTTGAAAGCGGTGAGATCGTAGTCGAATCGGCTGTCATCATCGACGCTGTTGAACACGTAATCGGCGACTGCTGGATCCCCCCACCCGTTGCCCGAATTCGAGTCCCAAGCGATCGTTGCCGGCGCCGAGCTGCTGCGGGCGATCTCGGTGCCGTTTAGGTGGGCGACGAAGCCGTCATCGTATTTGATCTCCAGCAACAGCGAGTTGATGGCGTCAGCATTGTCGAAATCGAACGCGAAGCGGAAGTAGCCACTGGCATTCCTGATGCCGGGTGATGGCGGTTGCAGATCGGCCTTGATGTTAGTGACGATCTCCGGCTCGAGTGCCCCGCCGGGATTCTCAAACCCGAGTCCCGATGCGCCGGTTTTCCAGCCACCATCCTCGAAAGTGCGACCCGCCCAAGTTGCCTCGAGGGAGTCATCCTGGGGCACGAGGTACTGGCAGCTAGCATCTTCGGACAGCAGCACGTCAGTCACTGGACCACCGTCGAACGGAACCGCCAAGGGCGAGATAGCCCCACCTGGTGCGCGCGGATCACTGCCATCCAAGGTGTAGTAGATAGCAGCCTCAGTAGAGTTCATCGTTAGCTGGAACCCCTCAGCCACGATGCCGCCCTGCTGGTTGAAGATCGGCGGCGAGAAGAATTGCTCGTCGATCCATTCGGAGCGCGCCTTGAGCCAGCCTTTCAAGTGTGAGATGTCTCGCTCCCAGCCCGCGGTCCCCGCTGCGGCAAAATTCTGCCCACTAATATTACCAGGCGGGTAGCGGGTCCAACGGACGAAGCTACGCGCCTGCGCTTCGCGAATCTCATCGGCCATGGAGTCGATGATCGCGCCCATGTTGGACTCAGTGAACTCGGCGTCTCGCAACTCATACCAGCGATCGACAACTTGCTGCATCACGTCCGGACGGGAGCTGTTGGCTGCTGGGGTCGGCTGATTGTTACTAGTGAATCCCAACAGCTTGCCGAACCACGGGTATTGGGAATCATACCAGGTCTCGCTGTCACCGATGTCCCAGCGCCTTGGGTTGTCATCGCGACCATCGTCCGAGCCCATGGTGCGGTCGTAGTCCCAGATCGGCCCCGCGTGCACCGGCCCCTCACGCTCCTTGTAGAAGTACTGCGACAGGCGCCCCCAGTCCGGATCCATCGAGAGGATGTTGAGCCAGAAGTTGTCGATCCAGGCGCCGACGTCCATGTATTCAGAAAAGTGTATCCCGGTGCTGGCATTGATCCCATTGGGGGCATCGAGCGCCGTATTCATGTCCGCGAGGTAACCTTCGAGGGAACTCCTCTGCTGGGTCGTGATCACGTTTGGTGAGGTGAGTGGCAGGCTCCCCATTCCCGCGCCATTGATACTCTGCTCCCCCGCCCCCGAGCGATCTCTCTTGAAGACATAGCCGCCGGTGACCTCTGGCGCACTGTTGTCCCAAGGCTTCACATCCGGGATATCGAGGCGGCCGCTGTCGGGCTCGATCTTCTCCATGAAAGTGTAGACGCCGAAGTAGTCGTTGCTGCCGACGTTGCCGCCCGTCGCATCGTGGAAGATCTCGATAAACTGCGTCTTCACCGCCCAGCGCCCTACCTGGTTGCTGAGTTCGTAGAGGAACGGATTGCGTATCAGCGACTGATCAAATTGGAAGCGCGAGTTGAGGATCCAGTCCCCCTCGGCCGAAAACCCGAGCGGGCGGATGTCCACATCCTCGTCAGACTCGTCCCAGCTCTCCAACGCCATCGCGTATTTGTCGAAGCCGCCGGAGCTAGAGCCGCGCTTGCGGTATCCGCAGCGGGTTCCGAGTGCGGGCTCGCCGGTCAGGGTGGTGCGCCCGGTCAGTGGATCCGGTTCATAGATCAGCATGAAACCTGGCACGCGAACGGCTGAGTTCGCCCCGGGCGGATCTCCCGCGCTGAACTTCGAGACCAGCACGATGGGCAGGTCCGATGAGAAGTTCACCTGACTGGCATCAAGCTTCATGTAACCCTCGCTGCGCCCGGTCCCGTCAATAGTACCTGGGAGGAACGCCTTCGCCCGAACCATCACAGAGGTGTTGATCGTTATGGGCGCGCTATAGGTCGGGGAGGCCGCGCCCGCCTCGTTGGTAGGGACACTGCCGTCGAGCGTGTAGTGAATGACCGCGGACGGGTTGGGCACGCTGAGAGTGAGCGGGAAGTCGCTGGAGAAAGCGCGCCCGGTCACTGAGAAGTCGACCAGCGAAGGCGGCGCGGCACTCAGGATTCCATTGGGTGCGCCGGGTGTTGGCTCCTCGAAGTAGCCCAACTGCGGCGGAAGCGAAAGATCCACTACCTCGGCGGCAAGCTTGGCCTGGAAATAGACATCAGAGCTCCCGGTAGAATTGTTCATCATCTGGACTGCCAGCACGTTCGCCCCATCCTGCAGGTGCCCCGCAAAATTGATCGGGAAAAAATCTGGACCGTCGTTCTCTTCGATACTATCGGTCGCGATCGAGTCAAAAGCGGGAGACGCCGGAGCATTGGACGATGCGACCTCATGCCCGTTCAGGAAGACCACGAAGCCGTCCTCGTAGAGCACCTCAATCGCCATCGAGAACACCTCCGCGGCGTTCTCGACCGTGAACGGGTAGCGCAGATACGCAGAACCCTTTAGCGCAGACGGTCGGCCGAAACGCGCCGCCGTCTCAAAGGCGGTCGGCCCACTCCCGCCCGGGAGCAGAGGATACCCCCAGCCAACCCCGTTGGTGCTCGTCGCCCAAGATCCGTCGTCGAAACCGAAGGTCTCCCAGTCCGGGACGGCCTCGATCGGCGCCAAGTAGCTGAGGCTATCGGATTCAGAAATCAGCTCCACTATCCCGAGCGCGCCACCGGTGCCCGTGCCATACGATACATTTTCATACTGCTCTGGGAACTCCGGTGAGAAGACCGAGACCGCCGTGTCGCCACCCGGTGCCACCAGCGCGAGAAACTCACCACCGCCACCCAGACTAAAATTCGTATGTAGCTCCGAGCCGGCCACCGCCCGATCCTTGCCGGAGGCGAACACGATCAAGTAGCCTCCAACCGCGACTTCGACATCCGGCAATTGCCACTTGACCAGATTCGAAGCGCTGTCGGTGAGGAAGTAACCCGCAGTCGAACGAGCGACCGCGTCGGGGTTATGAATCTCGATCCAGTCGGAAGGCGCTCCATCTTCGTCCGCGAGCGAGCTGGAAGTCGCGCGAGCGAGAAATTCCGATATTACGAGCTCAGCCCTAGCAGATTGGATTGAAATTAGGCCGACAGCGAGCGCTACCAGACAGCGGCAGAAATTGGGGGGAGATTTGGGGGTCATGTGAATTATGTGATACTATATTTGACAGTATGCCTCTCTAAATGCCCCATTGGAAGCGAATTCCTTCCGATTCCCGGCGAATTTCTACCCGCCAGTTTCCCAGAATCACAGCAGCCACCCACGCTGCTAGGAAGTTGATCGACCAAGATTTCCTTGCATTGCGAGGCCGAATCCCTATTTGATACGGATTCCCCGACAGACCGCTCTCAGCGGCTGGCTCCGCCAAATGCACAAACTCTTCATTTTCACTATTTTGCTGTCGTCATGGCTGGTTTTCTCCGGAAAGTTCGATGCCTTCCATGTCGGGCTTGGGGTGGTGTCTACGCTTCTGGTGACCCTCTCATTTGGCGACCTACTGTTCGCCCAGCGCAAGACCGGCGCCAAGGATCGAGTCAGAGAACTCCTGCGGCTCCCGGGCTATCTCACCTGGCTCCTGTGGCAGATCGTGGTGGCAAACCTGCACGTACTCAAGCTCGCGCTACTGCCGCGTGGCCCGGAGGAAATCAAGCCACGCATCGTGCGCTTCAAGACCCACCTCACTAGTGATTTCGCACGGTTCGTGTTCGCTCAGAGCATCACGCTCACCCCGGGCACGGTGACCGTCGACATCGATGGTGACGAGTTCGTCGTGCACGCGATCAGCCGCGCCGCCGCCGAGGGTTTGACGGGAAAGATGGAGGAGAGAGTCGCCCGCGTCTTTGAACCCGAACTCCTTAGGGAGGCGGCCAAATAATCAGCATGCACGACTTCTTCATTTTCGTCGGCATGGTCATTTTCTTGCTCATGCTGCCCGCGCTTTACCGGGTGGTCGCCGGGCCGACGGTGATCGACCGGATCGTCGCAGCCAACGTGATCGGGACGAAGACCGCCGTCCTCCTGATTATCATTGGCACGGTCTACAACAATGTAGCGATGTTCGTCGACTTCGCCCTAGCCTACGCGCTCCTCAACTTCATCGGCTCCCTGGCAGCGTCCCGCTACTGCCACAAGATGAGCGTCGACGAAAATGAACCCGAAACGGACACCCGACCGGCGCGTGTCAAACGCACCCGCCGCGCCCTCTAGGAGATGACGATCGGAATTCTAGACATCGCCAGTATCGTGCTCGTGCTCGCCGGCCTGCTGTTCTTCCTCGGCGCCTCGATCGGACTGTTGCGCTTCCCGGATTTCTACACCCGCATGCACGCAGCGGGCAAGGGCGATACGCTATCGACATTGTTGATCATGGGCGGTGTCTGCCTCTACGAACTCAACAAGCTTGACCCCGCGCACGGAGTCGTCGTGAGCGTCCTACTAATCGTGATCAAAATCCTCGCCATCGGCGTGTTCATCATGCTGACAAGCCCGACCAGCACCCACGCATTGATGAAGGCTGGCTACGATGACCACATCGAGCCGGTCGGCGAACTCGACGAGATGGAGATCGAAATGCCGGCACTGAACGGAGCTGCAGCAGCCGTCGATACACAGAGCCCGCCGGAAGAAGAACCCGCGCCTGTGGCGAAGAAGGTAGCGACTAAGAAGACCACCGAAAAAAAGAAGGCAAGCAAGAAGGTCTCGAAAAAGAAGGCGGCGACCGCCAAGAAAAAGGCTCCGGCGAAGAAGAAATCTACCACTAAGAAGAAGGCACCTCGCCGCGAGAAAGATTGATCCATGATTTGGCAATTCGACATCATCATCCTGATTTTCCTCGTGATCACCGCGATCATCTCGCTGCGCCTCAATGATCTCCTCGGCGCTTCGATCGTACTCGGTATCTACAGTTTTTTAATCTGTCTACTGTGGGCGGAGATGGAGGCCGTCGATGTCGCATTCACCGAAGCCGCTGTCGGCGCTGGCGTCAGCACGGTCATCATGATCGCCACCGTCTATCACACCAAGCGTCGCTCGAAAGACTAGATCCCTGATTTGAAAATACTCGGCCTCATCGCAGTCATCATCACAGGATCCCTGTTGCTCTACGCATCAGGGGACTTCCCGGCGTGGGGTGATGCCAACTCGCCGGCCAACAGAAATCAGGATGTCTCGGTTCGCTACATCGAGGATGCTTACAAGAAGGCGAAGACGCCGAACGTCGTCACCGCGGTGCTCGCCGACTACCGCGGCTTCGACACGATGTTCGAGACGGTCGTCATCCTCGTTGCCGGGATCGCCATCATCTCTGTCCTCAGCGTCATCGGCAAAGGCGACCAGCCACGTGGCGGAGATATCGAGGAGCGGCCGGAGGTACCAGATTTGATCATCGTCCAGACCTGCAAACTGGTGATACCGATCCTGCAGATCTTCGCGCTCTACGTCGTCGCCCACGGCCACTACAGCCCGGGTGGCGGTTTCCAGGGTGGCGTCATGATGGGTGCCAGCCTGATCCTGCTAGCCCTCGCCTGCGGACTGCCGACCGCCCTGCAGCGACTCAGCGAGCGCGGCGCGGTGGTTCTCGCCGTCATCGGCATCGTCATCTACGCCGGCTGGGGAATGCTCTGCCTCCTGATGGGCGCCAATTTCCTCGACTACGGTGCCACCGACCCGATCCTACCTGGCTCGGAACCGATGGCCCACTCGCACAGCGCACTCATCGTCGAGACCGGTGTCGCGTTCACAGTCACCGCGATTATGTTCGCGATCTACGCCAACCTCGCCACGCGCGGAAGATTGAAAGGAGGCCTCTAACATGGACTGGACGCTCGCCAGCTTCATCCAGGACACCGTCGTCCCGAAGTTCAATTACTGGGTCTACATCATCCTGATGATGATCGGGCTCCACGCCATGATCTCGAAGAACAACCTGATCAAGAAGTTGATTGGGATGAGCATCTTCCAGACGGCGATCATCCTCTTCTATGTCTCCATCGGCGTGAAGAGCGGGAGCAACATCCCAATCCTCTCCGAGGAGACGCAGCACGAGTTCCACGAGGTGCAGCACCACAATGAGGAAAACCCCGACCACCTAATCGATTACCCGAAGATCGACGCCGCCAAATACGCCAACCCCCTCCCCCACGTGCTGATGCTCACCGCCATCGTGGTCGGGGTGAGCACGCTCGGGCTGGCGCTCGCGATCTCACAGAAGATTTTCGCAGAATTCGGCACCATCGAGGAGGACGAGATCCTGGCACAGATCAAAACCCGCAGCGACAGCGACGACGCAAATGATTGACCAACTGCCCGTCTTCATCGTCCTAACGCCGCTGTTCGGCGCGCTGCTAATCCTGTTGCTCGGGATGATCAACCGCTCTGCCTGCTTTCCAGTAGCGGTGGCCACTCTCGGTCTCTCGGCAGCAGCCGCGATCGGAACCTTCGCCAGCGTCCTCAAGGCCAGTGGTGCGCAGATCTCCTACCGGCTCGGCGGATGGGATCCGTTGCAGGGGATCGAGTATCGCATCGATGCGCTCAGCGGCCTAGTCGTCATCGCCATCACCCTGGTCGGCTTTTTAAACGCGATCTACTCGAAGACCCGCGTGCGCGAAGAGACGCCACGCCGCGAACACTACTTCTACGCGCTCTATCTACTGCTCGTCGCGGGCCTGTGTGGCATGGTGCTCACCAACGACGCCTTCAACCTCTACGTGCTGCTCGAGATCTGCTCGCTCACTAGCTATGCGCTGATCGCGATCGGCAACCGCCGCGCAGCCCTAGCGAGCTTCAACTACGTCATCATCGGCACCATCGGCGCCTCGTTCTACCTGCTCGGTGTCGGGTATCTCTACATCAAGACTGGTGCGCTCAACATGGACGGCATCCACGAGGTACTGAAGCAGGCAGGCATCGCCGACTCGCCAACGGTCAAGGTCGGCTTCATCCTCATCATGATGGGGGTCTGGATCAAGATGGCGCTGTTCCCACTGCACGGCTGGCTCTCGAACGCCTACTCCTACGCTCCGACGAGCACCGGCGCGCTGATGGCCCCGCTGATGACCAAGGTGATGGTCTACATCATGATCCGCATGATGATCAGCGTGTTCGGCATCGAGTTCGTCTTCCACGAAGAATTCTGGAGCAATGGCGTCGTCTGGATCGCGACCATCGCCGTCATCTGCGGCTCGGTGCTCGCACTGGCTCGCGACGACATCAAAAAAATGCTCACCTACCTGATCGTCGCCGAGGTCGGTTACATGGTAGGCGGCGCGTGGCTCGGCAACCGTTCCGGCATGCTCGGCGCCAGCTACCACATCCTCGCCGACGCCGCGATGACCTTCTGCCTGTTCCTCGCTGCCGGCATCCTCATCAACCGCACTGGCAAATCGCGCATGGATGCATTCGACGGCGCGTTCAAGAAATTCCCACTGACGATGACCGGCTTCACCGTCGGCGCACTCGCGATGATAGGGTTGCCGCCGACCTGTGGCTTCTTCAGCAAATTCTACCTCATCCGTGGCGGCATCGAGGCCGGCCAGTGGCAGTTCGTCGTCGCGCTGCTGATCTCCAGCCTAGTCAATGCCGTGCTGTTCTTCCGCATCTTCGAGCGCGCGTATTTCCCGAAAGATGTCAGCTCGAACATCGATCACCTGCCGGATCAGGAAGCACAACCCGAGCGTGTCCTCGGCCGCGTCCCCTACTCGATGCTCATCCCGCTACTCATCGCTGCCGCCTCCCTCCTCATCATCGGTCTCGCCAACAAAACCATCGTCGCCTGGCTCGACACTGCCTTCGCTGGCCTTTCGCTCAAGTAAATGACGACCGTCCACAGCACCATCCCCCTACTCGCCTGCCTCGCCTCGCTCTTGGCGGTGATACCGATCGTGTATTTCGGGGAGAAGAAGCGCAACCTGCGTGAGGCCTCGACCTTCATCGCGGGCTTCATCAAGTTCGGCCTGGTCGTCTCGATGGTGCCAGCCGTCCTCAGCGGCAAGGTATTCCAATTCACTTTCCTCGAACTGATCCCCGGCGTCGCGTTGGAGTTCCGCGTCGACGGCTTCGGCCTGCTTTTTGCGCTGGTCGCTTCGGGTTTGTGGATCGTCACCTCGTGTTACTCGATCGGCTACATGCGCGGCGCCAACGAGGGCAACCAGACACGCTTCTACGCCTTTTTCGCCGTGTCATTGTGCGCCACCATCGGTGTCGCCTTCGCTGGCAACCTCCTCACGCTCTACCTCTTTTACGAGATGCTCTCGCTCGCCACCTACCCGCTGGTGACACACCACCAGGACAAAGAAGCACGCGGTGGCGGACGCACCTACCTCACCTACCTGCTGGTCACCTCGATCGCCTTCGCCCTGCCGGCGGTGATCTTTTCCTACATCAATTCCGGTGGCAACATGGACTTCACCAGCGGCGGATTCCTCGCCGGCAAAGTCGACGCCACAGCTGCGCTCGTCCTCCTGCTGCTGTTCGTGTTCGGCTTCTCGAAAGCTGGCGTCATGCCCTTCCACTCGTGGCTACCCAACGCCATGGTCGCTCCCACCCCGGTCTCCGCGCTGCTGCATGCGGTCGCGGTCGTCAAAGTCGGCGTCTTCTGTATCATCCGCGCCTTCACGGGCGTGCTCGGCACCGACTTCTTGCAGACCCTCGATGTCGCCTGGGTCATCTCGTGGATTGCCGCGTTCACTGTGATCACCTCGTCACTGATCGCGCTCACCCAGGACAATCTCAAACGCCGCCTCGCCTTCTCCACCATCGGCCAGCTCAGCTACATCGTGCTCGGCGTGTCGCTGCTGACACCGCTCGGAGTGACTGGCTCGATGATCCACATCGCGATGCACGCCTTCGGCAAAATCACGCTATTCTTCTGCGCCGGTGCCATCTACATCGCCGCGCACAAAAAATACGTCAGCCAGCTGGTCGGTATCGGCCGCAGCATGCCGATCACCATGAGCGCGTTTGCCATCGGCTCGCTCAGCGTCATCGGCCTGCCGATCACCGGCGGCCTCGTCTCCAAATGGTACCTTGTCATGGGCACCGCCGAATCCGGCCAGACGGCGCTGCTGATCATCTTCCTCGTCAGCTCCTTGCTCAACGCAGCTTACTTCTTGCCAATCATCTACAAAGCATTCTTCCTCGCCCCACCCGAGGGTGAGCCAATGGAGATGAAGGAGGCGCCACTCGCCTGCCTGATCCCGCTGTGCTTCACCGCCTTCCTATCGATTTTCTCATTCTTCTATCCCACCATCTGGCTCAAACTCGCCGCAACCATCACCGGCATCGAATTCTAATGAGCAAAGAAGACGACAACAACGAAGTCGACTGGGTCTACCGCGACTCGACCAAAAAGGGACTGATGATCGGCCTCTACGTCGCATGCGGGCTTACGATCTTGGCGGAGGTTCCATTTTGGCTGTTCGGAGACGGACGCGAGACACACGGCTTTGACTGGGGCTTCGGCTTCTACCCATTCCTCGGCTTTGTCAGCTGCACGATCATGATCTTCGTCGCCAAAGGCTTGAGCTTCGTCTTAAAGAAGCCCACCGGCTTCTACGATGACGAAGAAACTGGAGAGGAGGAGGCCAAG
This sequence comes from Verrucomicrobiales bacterium, assembly GCA_047619485.1. Taxonomy (GTDB): domain Bacteria; phylum Verrucomicrobiota; class Verrucomicrobiia; order Verrucomicrobiales; family DEV007; genus JBLHKE01. The sequence goes on from JBLHKE010000004.1 coordinate 24,744, forward strand.
TGATCTTCCACCCGGCTCTCGTCCTCATCCTCGGCGCGCTCCTCGTCCCCCTCTTCAAGGGAAAGGCGAAGAGCTACTACATGATCTCCTTGCCGGTGATCGCATTTTTGCTGATCGCGGCACTCCCGACCGGCGACCACTGGAACTGCACCTGGTTGGCCGGATTCGGCGATCTCTCCATTCTGCGCGTCGACAAGCTCGCCAAGGCCTTCGGCTACATCTTCACTATCAACGCCACCGCCGCGTTCATCTACGCCTTCTACGTCAAGGACAACACCCAACACGTCTCTTCCCTTCTCTACATCGGCAGCGCCCTAGGTGCCGTATTCGCCGGCGACCTGATCACGCTCTACGTCTTCTGGGAGATCATGGCGGTCGCCTCCACCATGCTAATCCTCGCCCGGCGTAGCAAACTCTCGCTCGGAGCCGGCTTCCGCTACATTTTGATCCACGTCCTCGGCGGACTATTCCTACTTGCCGGCATCGTCATCACCTTCAACAAGACCGGCTCGATCGCCTTCGAGCACTTCCACCCGGACACCTCCAAACACCTTGGCACCTGGTTGATCCTGCTCGGATTCCTGGTCAACGCCGCCGCCCCACCATTCTCTGCCTGGCTCTCCGACGCCTATCCTGAAGGCACCATCACCGGCGCGGTCATCCTCAGCGCCTACACCACCAAAACCGCCGTCTACACGCTCATCCGCGGCTATCCAGGCTGGGAAATCTTACTCACCGTCGGTTGCATCATGGCCGTCTACGGCATCATCTACGCGCTGCTGGAAAACGACATGCGCCGCATTCTGGCCTACTCCATTATCAACCAGGTCGGCTTCATGGTGTGCGCGGTTGGCATCGGTGTGCCCTTAGCTCTCGATGGTGCCGTCGCCCACGCATTCTGCCACATCATCTACAAATCCCTCCTTTGGATGTCCGCTGGCGCCGTGATGTATCGCGTCGGCAAAAGCAAATGCACTGACTTGGGCGGCCTCTACAAATCCATGCCATGGAGTCTCTGGCTCGGCTGCATCGGCGCGCTCGCGATCTCCGCAGTCCCACTCACCAGTGGCTTCACCAGCAAGACGATGATCCTCGCTGCCGCGTCCCACGAGCACCTCTACTGGCCGTGGTTCATTTTGGAAATCGCTTCGGCGGGCGTGTTCCTCCATGCAGGAATCAAGTTCCCATACTTCGTATTCTTCGCCAAAGATCGCGGACACCGCGTGCAGGAAGCCCCCAAGTCGATGATCGCGGCCATGTGCATCCTCGCCTTCTTGTGCATCTTCATCGGCGTCTACCCGCAGGCGCTATACAGCATTCTCCCGCACGCCACCGAGACCACTGCCTGGAGCGTCACCATCGACGGCCACGATTACTTCTCCGCGTGGAAGCTAGAAAAAGTTATCACCCAGCTGCAGCTCCTCCTGCTCTCAGCGCTCACCTTCTTCGTCTGGATCAAATTCCTCAAACGCACCGACACCATCGTGCTCGACACCGACTGGTTCTACCGTCGCGGTGGCAAAGGGGTCTACAAGCTGTTCGACAAAACCCTCAACCCCGCCAACACGCTCGCCCACAACCTTGTCGTCAACGGCTTGGTCGGCAAGCTCAACCGCTTCTTCAACGCCGGACCAGCCCGTCTCCTAGTTCTAGTCATGGTGCCCTACTGGAAGATACAGGGCGCAGACCGCGACACCATCAGCGACCGCAGACGCCAGCTCTACGAGCAGACAAGACTAGGTACCTTCCCAATCGGCGTGACCGCATTCCTAGCCGTTGTACTGTTGGCCGCGCTGTTCTTCTTTTAGTAGTCGGGGCGTCTCGCCTCGCGGCAACTGGCCAAGGGGCGAGACGCCACGATTACGCCCCCAACCGACAGACACCTTTTTTCGACTCGTCTTGGAAGAACTCGATAAACTGCCCCGCCTCGCGCCCCCACTCCATGTGCTGCGCCGCCGCCAATGCCTGGCTCAAGTTCATACCTCCCCGGTAGATGTGGTTGAAAGCTGCCTTCACTCCCACGCGCTGATCCCTCTCAAATCCTGCCCGGGTCATCCCGACCACATTCAAACCGCGCACTTGATTCGACCCTGACACCATCACAAAAGGCGGCACATCCTGGCTGATCGCGGTCAGCCCCTTCACCATCGCCAAATCGCCTACGCGCACGAACTGGTGAAAGGCCGAGCCGCCGCCGAAGAAATTTTGCGACCCCACCTGCACCTCGCCACCCAACAGACAATTGTTCGCCATCACGTTGTGATCGCCCATCTGCACGTCGTGCCCGACATGTGCTCCAGCCATCAAAAAATTCCCCTCGCCGATCCGCGTCATCGATCCTTCGCGCGAACCACGGTGCACCGTGACGTGTTCCCGAAAAACCGTTCCAGCACCAATCTCGACCCCGCTAATCGTCTCCCGGTCGAATTTAAGATCTTGCGGATCACCACCGATCACCGCCCCGTGACCAACCTCGCAATCTCCACCAAGTGCCACGCCGGGAAGAATCTGTGCATGTCCCAGCACCCGACAACCATCCCCGAGCACCACCCCAGCCGAAACGACCGCGAACGCACCAATCTCCACGCCCTCGCCAAGTTTCGAATCTGAGTCAACGAGCGCGGTCGGGTGGATTTTTGTCATAGCGGCTCTGACTCGGTATCACCGACCCCGCGGGCAAACAAGCTCACAATCAGAATTGCCCTCAGCGCACGAGTTTCTGGGCCCAGTTCGGGTTTCGCAACGCTGAAACGGGGGATTTGAGCGGATGGGGGCATAGAGAATTAGAACGAAAAGCGTAGATCCAGCAACCTGCGGAGGGGCGGTTGCGGGAGCTTTGCCGATGCCTACCAGGTTGGTTCCCGTGCCCTCGAGGGCGCAGGAAACGGAGTGCGCCGACACCCGCGACTTGCGCTGGCGCAAACTTTGGGCGTCGGGGCGTGATGACCTTCAGATCATCAACCAAGAAGCTACTACGCACACTCCTCGGGTTGCTCCCGCGCAAGGGCGTGCTCTGGCTCGCCGTCAAGCCCTACAAGAACAGTGCGTGCTGCCCCCATTGCGGGCGCCGCGGCAAGCTCGTCAAACGCAGCAGCAAACAGGTCGCGCGCGCCTCCCGGAGCTGGCGCGACCTGCCCGTCGGCGGGCTCGCCACCGCCATCACCTATAGCCCGCGCGAGATCATCTGCGAGGCCCACGGGCGCGTCCAGGAGGACATTCCTTGAGCTGCGAAACACAGCCGCACCACCCTGCGCTTCGACTTCCAGATGATGCGCCTGTGCAAAGTCATGACCCAGAAAGATGCCGCAGCCCAGCTCGGCGTGCCCGCCTCGACCCTCGCCGAGATGCTCCACCGCTGCGTCGGGCGCTACCGCGACGGCCACAGGCTCCGCGGCCTGAAAAAACTGGGGATCGACGAGATATCCTACAAGCGCGGCCAGCGCTACCTAACAATAGTCTACGACTTCGACCGGAGCCACGTCGTGTGGGTCGGCGAGGGCAAGAAACGCAAGACCATCGACCGTTTTTCCAACGAGGTGATGAGCGCGAGCCAGCGCGCGCGAGTGGAAGCCGCCTGCTGCGACATGAGCCGCACCTACATCGGCACCATCGAACACCACCTGCCAAAAACCCTGCTGGTGATCGACCGCTTCCACGTCATCAAGGCGCTCAACGACTCCGTCGACGAGGTGCGCAAAGAGGTGTGGCGAGCAGCATCCAAAGCCGAGCGCAAAGTCATGGCAGAACTAGCGCGCACCCAGCGGCAAGTGGCACGCGCCTGCGAGCTCAAAGACGAGCGGCCCCACTTCTGAACCGACAGCAACCCCGACAACGCTGAGAAGTTCCTCAAGACTTGGAAGAAGCGGGTCAAGCGCAGCAGGATCAGCCCATTGAAAAAGTTCGCGCCCACGCTAGAGGCTCACTCGGACGGCGTGATGGCCTCGTGGTTCGGGATCACCAACGCGGTGGCCGAAGGGCTCAACCGCATCATCCGCATGACGAAGAACCGCGCGAGTGGATACCGGTCGACGGACAACTCCGCCGACATGATTTACCTCATCGCCGACGACCTAAATTTACCTGGGCAGATCCCGGCGATAAACCGCCCTAGGATAACCAAGCCGCTACACCACAAAACACTGTGCCGCGAACCCTTCACGCAGTTGCGAAAGCCGAATATAGCCGTATTCTGCAATTCCAATCCGAAAACGGCGTTAAAAAGAGCGAGCCCAAGACTTTTCACATCCCTATTTCTGCGAAAAATCTAGACAACCCGACGCACGCAATGAAGCCCCAACTATTACTATTACTCTTTTTCGTCATCAGTTCCACATCGCTCAGCGCCAGTTCCAGTGCCCGCCTCTGGAACGAGCAAAACCTCGACGCCATCCGTCTCGACTTCCCGTCTCCAACAGTCCACGCCCGCAATTTGTTCCACAGCTCAATTGCCATGTGGGACGCCTGGGCCGCCTACGATCCCGTCGCGCTCGGCTACCTGCACCGCGAAGACGCCACCGCTGCCGACGTCCCTTCCGCTCGCAATGAAACGATCAGCTACGCTGCATTTCGAGTTCTCAGTCAGCGCTACCTGAGATCGACCAACTCCGCGATCAGCGTCGCTGCCCTGCGTACCCAAATGCTCGATCTCGGATACGATCCAGATTTCGACAGCTCAGACGGCAGCTCCCCGGCCGCCCTTGGCAACCGCATCGCCCAGACCGTGCTCAATTTTTACTCCGACGACGGTTCCAACGAATCGTCCAACTACACTGACAACAGCTATCAACCAAGAAACCTCCCGCTTATCCTAGAGAATTCAGGGACGACCATGATCGACCCGAATCGCTGGCAACCGCTCGCATTCGATGTCGCACAGACGCAGAACGGGCAGGTAGCCGACAAGGTGCAAATTTTCGTTGGTTCCCACTGGGGCCAAGTCCGCCCTTTCGCGATGTCTCTCGCAAACGGCGCTGAGGTCTATCACGATCCCGGCGAACCACCCAAACTTGGCACCGCAACCGACCCCGAGTTCAAGGAGGCCAACCTCGTCGTCCTACGCCGCAGCCGCGACCTCGACCCAACGCGCCCAGCGATGATCGATATCTCACCCAATGCCGTCGGCAATAACACCCTCGGAAAGAATGATGGCAGTGGCTACACAAGCAATCCCGCCACCAGCGCCCCCTACGCTCCCAATGTCGTACCGCTGGGCGACTATGGACGCGTGCTCGCCGAATTCTGGGCCGACGGCCCCGAATCTGAAACCCCGCCCGGTCACTGGAACACCTTGGCAAACACCATCACCGAGCATCCTGATTTCGAACCGCGCCTGGGCGGAATCGGCGCCCCCGTATCACAACTCGAGTGGGACGTGAAAATATATTTCGCCCTCAACGCTGCCCTACACGACGCGGCGATCGCCGCATGGGGCTGCAAGCGCGCCTACGACTACGTCCGCCCCATCAGTAGCATCCGCTACCTCGCTGACCGCGCTACCCTCCCCCTCGAACCTGGTCTGGTTGAGCTAGTCACCGCCGAGACCAGTGCCCTTGGCCAGCGTCATGAAGGCCTCGCCATCGGAAAGTTAGCGATCCAGGCCTGGGGTGGCGAGCCGGTCGATCCCGAGAACGAGTTCACTGGAGCCAAGTGGATTCACGCCGAGGATTGGCTCCCCTACCAGCGCGATACCTTTGTCACACCCGCCTTTGCCGGTTACGTCTCCGGCCACAGCTGCTTCAGCCGAGCCGCCGCCGAGGTCATGACGGCAATGACCGGCAGCCCTTATTTTCCCGGAGGCTTGGGAACATTCACCGCACTCGCCAACGAGTTCCTCGAGTTCGAACAAGGTCCGAGTGTCGAAGTTCAACTCCAATGGGCAACCTACTACGACGCCGCTGACGAAGCCGGCATCTCACGCCTCTACGGCGGCATCCACGTCCCCGCTGACGACGGCCCCGGACGCATCATCGGTTCCGAATGCGGAATCGCCGCCTACCGGCTCGCGGCCAAATACTTCGACGCCTCCATCCTGGCTGAGCCAGTCGCCCTAGACGTCGAAGCCAGTCACGGCGGCAACTACAATTTCATCTGGACGGCCAAGCGCGGGCTCAACTACCAACTAGAGTTCTCGACCGACCTGAGCTTCTGGGTACCCGCTATACCAAAAGTGCTCTCATCAGAAACATCGATGTCCCAGAGCTACGATCCAACGCCCTCCGGTCGCGACTCGATCTACTTCCGCATCGTCCAACAGCCCTAGCCCCCCCCCACCACCCCAAATACATCCCAAATTTGATAACATAACACCAGACTTTATGTTATAATTAAGCCATGCCAAATCCTAGATCAATTTATCGCCAGGAGAAATTCAGCACCCATTACCACTGCATCAGCCGTGTCGTTGATCGCAATTTTGTCTTTGAGGAACACGAACGAGACGTGTTTCGGAAGATTCTCCGACAGGTCGAAGCGTTCACTGGCGTGCGTGTGGTTACTTGGACGATCCTGTCGAACCACTTCCATGTTCTACTCGAAGTCCCCCCTCGACCGGAGCAAGGTCCTACCGACGCTGAGATTCTCGAGCGATGCCGGTGCCTTTACCCGCCGCACGCGATGAGCCAGATCGAGTGGGAGTTTGAAACAGCCCAACGCAATGGTGGTAGTTCGCTCGAACGTCTGCGAAACCAGTACCTCCGCCGCATGTGGGATCTGAGCGAGTTCATGAAGACTCTGAAGCAGAAGTTTACGAGCTGGTTCAATCGCGAACATGATAGGGTCGGGACGCTCTGGGAGTCTCGGTTCAAAAGTGTCATCGTCGAGGGGCAATGGAACAGCCTGCTCAAGGTGGCTGCCTACATCGACTTGAACGCGGTTCGTGCCGGGATCACCGATGATCCGAAAGACTACCGCTGGTGCGGCTACAGTGAGGCCGTTGTCGGGGATCGGGCTGCTCGCAAGGGACTAGTGTCTGCGCTCTGCGGCATCAAAGCGAACGCCTCTTGGCGCGATGTCGGCCCGCGCTACCGGAAGATTCTTTTTGGGGTCGGCGAGGAGAATTCGGCCCGCCCTGGGATCTCGCTCGAAGAGGTTGCAAGAGTGTTCGCGGCTGGCGGCAAGCTAACCCTCCCCCAGCTTCTCCGCTGCCGTGTCAGGCATTTCACCGACGGCCTCGCGGTCGGGAGCGAGACCTTCGTGGAATCTATCTTTAACAACATGCGTGAGACCTTCTCCAAAGGTCGCAAATCGGGTTCGAGGAATATAGGTGGTGGCGAATGGGACGGGCTTAAAACGGCTCGAAATCTTCGCATCAATCGAATCGCTCCCGGGGGCGACGGATAGGGGCGGCCACAGTCACATCGTCCCCTGCGCGCCCGCTAGCTCGAGCCGGCGTTGTAGACAAACCCGTCTGAGTCCCGATACAATTCGAGGACTCGACACGCATCTTCTGCCAAGACATCCCGCCGTACCTCTACCGGCTTCAGCGGAGCCTCACGTCGCTCTAACATTCCCACCCAATCATCGGGCAATGGCCCCTCTGCAAAACCGGTAATCGCCTCGACATCCTCCGCACGAGCGCCGATCACGACGCGCTGAACCCCTGACCACCATGTCATCCCATAGCACTGGATACACGGCTGTGAGGAGGCAACCAACTCCATTGCGGGTAGTCCAGCGGCTCCAAGATCAAATGATTCTACATCCTGCTGCGCCAACATGAACGCCATCGCTTCCGCGTGCGCGATCGAGGTGCGGCCAGCCACCACGACGTTCACCCCTGGGGCAACCAAGCGCCCCGATCCGCGTTCAAAAATCGCCGCGCCGAATGGCCCACCGGTATCCTCGAGCACGTTTCGCCGCGAGAGACCGATGACGAACCGCATACGTTCCTCCTCCCGGCGAAAATACTCTGGGGCATCCGCAACCTCGTCATCAACCCACGAAGGAAGGCTAATACAAACCTCAAATTCGGAGCCGACGAGGGCACGCATCTCGCGCTTGGCCTCACGGTGGGCATCGCTCAGCTTGAGATGCTTGCCGATCGCCACTTTTAGAGGTTCTCCATCGGCGGCATTGACCGCATCCTGCATCACCATCACCAGGTGATCAAAGTCCAAAAACGGCCGGTCGCCTGCCGCCGCCGCCGCAACCCACCACGACGAACCGTAGATCCCGCCGAAGAGTTCTACGAACTCCCCAGGCGTCAACGCGTTGATCTCATCGATGGTGTAAGTATCCATAGGTACTAACCCTGAGAGTTCAGCCGACAAAGTCAAGCCGACCGCGCAGTGCGACAAACACGGCCACCCCCGTGCACGTCGATCCCAGACACCTCAACGACTTCACCATTGAGAAAAAATTAGAAAATCGTGGAGTGCGTCAGACACCTTGAAATAAATCCAGTCACGCGCCCAAGTCGATTTTCCAAGAGCGATCTGACGACTTTGGAGTGCTACGACCTAGGGCAGCTTTGGATCGTATCCACACCATTCTCACAAAGTCCAATGCGTGAAAGAAACGCTCTAATCTCTCGATCCAAAGCGTCGCCAAGTCGGAGCACTCCAAAACCAGGTGTGCAACCGCCCCCGATTGCGATTCCCCAGCAACTCGCTATATTCCCCTATGGATAGCAACGACGAAAAGCGCCGCCGGTCGCGTTCGATGGAAGTGAGCCTACGCGGGAGCGCGCTGATCGAAGCCACCGATTTCCTCAAGTTGCCCAAAGTCCTCCTCCACGAACACCTCGACGGAGGCCTGCGCCCACAGACCGTGATCGAACTCGCCGCGAAAACTGGTTACGATGGTTTACCGACCCGAGATGCTGCCGAACTCGAAAAATGGTTCCACCGCGGAGCCCAGCGCGGGAATTTGCCAGAATACCTCGAAGGGTTTGCCCACACCACCGCCGTGATGCAAACCGCGGCCGCCATCGAGCGCGTCGCCTTCGAGTTCATCGAAGACATGCATCACGACGGCGTCGTTTACGCAGAGGGACGATTCGCTCCGGTCTTCCACACTGGTGGCAGACTCAACCAGGAAGCGGCCGTCAAGGCGGCGCTCGCGGGCTTACGGCGGGGCGAAAGAACCTACGGCGTTCGCTGGGGGTTGATCATCTGCGGCATGCGCAACCGTAAGGACACACTGGAGGCCGCTGAACTGGCTATCGATTTCCGCGACCGTGGAGTCGTAGGATTCGATCTCGCGGGAGAGGAGGATGGCTACCCACCCAAACAACACCTCGACGCCTTCCAAGCGATCCACCGTGCCAACTTCAACATCACGATCCACGCCGGCGAGGCCTTCGGCAAAGAGTCGATCTGGCAGGCGCTCCAATACTGTGGAGCGCACCGCCTTGGTCATGCGACCAGGCTCACCGAGGACATGACGATGATCGACGGAAAGATCGTCAAGATGGGTGAGCTCGCCCAATACGTCCTCAACCACCGCATCCCACTCGAGTTGTGCCTCACCAGCAACGTCGACACCGGTGCGATCCCAAGTCTGGAACAGCACCCGTTCCCAGCCTACTACAACGCCGGCTTCCGCGTCACCCTCAACACCGATGACCGGCTGATGAGCAACACCAGTATGAGCAAGGAGTTCAGCGTCGCCACCGAGGCGTTCGATCTGGGCCTCTACGATCTGGAGAAACTCACACTGAACGCGATGAAGAGCGCCTTCATCCCGTTCAACGAACGCCTAGAGATCATCTACGGCATCATCAAACCCAGCTACCGCAAGATCGCGGAGAAGCTGTTGGCTTAACTTCGATCTGCAATCGCCGCGCAGCTGCGCAGGACGGCCTATTTGCTAGCCTTCAGCTCTTTGCCGATGGCGTGATCTACCGGTTTGATGCCCTTCTTGAACGTGCCGAATCCAAAAAACGTCGGATTGTAAGGATCGACATAAGTGACGTCAGCCTTCTCGGGCACGTCCATTCCGAGCCCCCAGTAGGCGGCGTTCACAACCATGCGTCGGGTGCCTTCGTAGGCGAGATCCGTGGCCGCCCCCAAGGTCGTCGTAAAGATCTTGCTGGTCTTGCCGCTGTCCCACTTGTGCTCGCGGGTCCAAGCGACAGGCATCGGCGGATCGTTGACGCTCTTCTTTCCCTCGCTGCCATCGCGGCGCTTCTTCTCGTAGTCCATCGGCTTGCCATCCGGCTTCAGGCTGTCGACAACCAGACCACGCACCAAGATCTTCGCGTCATCTGGTGGGTAGACCTCATAGACATCAGAATCTCCGAAGATCACATCACAACCGTTCAAGATAGGATTGTCTTTCGCAGATGGCTCGATCGCGCCGAGCGCGCCCTCTTTCTTGTGACGTCCCCAGTGGCTTACCCAACCTTCGCCGAGCACGCGCTTGCCGAAGCCCTTCTTCTTGCCGAGGAAAGCGTGCGTGCTAGTGCGCAATCCGATGATCGGGATACCTCGCTCACAGGCGGCGTCGAAGTGCTTGATCGACTCATCGTCCCACTGGCGGAAGCGCAGTAGCATGATGATCGCGTCCGCCGAATCAAACGCGGCGGCATTCGTCACACTCTTCTGGTTGGCTGGATCAATAACCCCGTCAGCGTTCACTGAGAAAAGCACGGTGCACTTGAAGCCGTGGCGCTGGCTGAGAATCTTCCCCAACATCGGCAGCCCCTCCTCAGAGCGGTATTCCTCATCGCCGCTAACGAGGACGATGTGCTTGCCCTTGCCCGGACCGTCGTTGCCCTCGTAGGTGATCGAACCATCGCCAGCCTGGGCTAGATTCGCGGAGAAAAGGAGGCCGGCGGCCAGCGAGATGAATTTGCAGATGGGCTTCATAGTTCGTGAATGAACCACGCCCCCGGACGGAATTCAAGCCTTCTCGACCGCCGAGATACGGTGCGTCCCGGCGTAGATATTCATCGTCTCCCCGCGCAAAAAACCAGCCAGCGCCTGGCCCGACTCCCTGGCGAACTCCACCGCCAAACTGCTCGGCGCCGAAATCCCAGCGACGATTGGAATCCCCGCCGACAGTGCCTTCTGCATCAGCTCGAAAGAAATGCGCCCGCTCAACATTAAGCTGTGCTTCGCCAGCGGGAGGAGGTCGTTCATCAAGGCATGGCCGATCACCTTATCGAGCGCATTGTGTCGTCCGACATCCTCGCGCAGCACCACGATTTCCCCCTGTGCATCGAACACGGCGCTCGCGTGTAGACCGCCGGTCTTGTCGAAAGTGCGCTGCGCTGCACGGATTCTATCTGGGAAGGTTAGCAGATCGACAGGCGCAACCATGTGCTCGCTGACGACCGGCGGAAACTGCTGGAAGACGGATTCGATCGTCGCCTTCCCGCAGATCCCACAACTTGAACTGGTAAAAACATTTCGTGAGAGCTTTTCCAAATCGAGCTTAGTGGAGTCAGTCAGCAGCACATCGATCACATTCCCCTGCTGCCCCGGCTGGCTCGGGCACTGCGAAATTTCGAACACATCAGCACGTGACGTGATGATGCCCTCACTGAGAAGAAATCCCGCCGTTAATTCCTCGTCATGACCCGGTGTGCGCATAACGATCGCCACACTCGTGCCCTCGACCCGAATTTCCAACGGTTCCTCGGCGGCGACGTGATCCATTTTCTCAACGAACTCGCCGGAATCGTAGCGCGTGATCGAATATTCATTGGAGGAACTGGGCATAGACGAGCCTAGCACGAACTACTGGGAAAATGAAATGCCCCTCGGCGGATCCTCATACGCCTCGGGGCACTCACACATTTGGGGGGTTATGTGAGGCCAGTGTAACCGACGAAGATTAACGGCAGATTAATTACTAGGAAGAAATGATGTCTCCGGGCCGATTCCAATTTTTTAACAGTTCGCGATCTGCTTCGCGGACGGGTTTCACCTCGAGAAATCCAAACTCGACGCACTCTGCAATGAACTTCTGCATCGCCAGAGCTCCTTTCGCCAAGCGCCTCTCCGCAATCTCTAGGCATTCCCGAGTGTAGACCGCGACGACCGCTTCATAGCGCTTATTTGCCTGATCGATGAGGACGACTCCCGAGCCAGTCGCCAGAAGCTCACTCAGAAAACCGCTAGTCATCTGGGGAAGATCGACTGCCAACACGAGCAAGTGGTCGTGCTCAGCTTTGCGTAGACAGGAAACGAGACCGCCGAGCGGTCCACAGTCGCTCTGCAGATCCGCTACCGTCTCGACTCCTTCGCTCACCTCAAATACCTGATGCGCATTGTGCGAAAGCAGCAACTGATCGGGGCTGATAGAGCCGAGCAACTCGAGTTGACGCTGCCAGAGAAACCCCGGCGGATCTCCGACGTTGAGGAACGCTTTGTCCTCCCCCATCCGGCGCGACTTCCCTCCTGCGAGGAGCGCTGCGCTGAAGCTCACGCGTCCACCCCCACAGCCTCGGGATGCAGGATCCCGTCGCTGAGAATTTTCACCCGTAGACCACCATTGCCGCGCATGGATTTCTCAGCGCCATCTGCGATCGCCTGATCCATCCAGTAGCACGGAGCAGCCTCCTGGGTGCCTAGAAAACGAATGCCGTCGAGTTCGAATTCCTTGCCGATCAGTTCGTTGAGATCGACACCCGAAACCATCAGATTGCGTCGGTAGGCCGAGGGCGAGTAGGTCTTGCCAAACTCCGCCTGCAGGCGTTCGTGGATCTCGAGCGAGAACAACGTCGCCTGCCCCTTGTAGTCGGGTTTGAAGTCGAAGAACCGATCACCTGCCAAGCCACTACCAGCGACACATTTAACCTCCTCCACTTCGAGCATCTGGTGCTCGTCGGGACGCAGCCCGTGGTGGCCAAAGAAGTTGTGGCCGGGGCTGATGTAGATGTGATGGAGGCGCATGTGGGGGGGGACGTTCAACGTTCAAGGTCGAACTTTCAACGTCCAAGTTACTGAAGGGCACCTCCGAAAACCTCATGCGGGCTGGAGCTTGATAAAATCCCCGCTGTCTTCGTTGCTAAAGCGCCCACTATCACCAGATAGCTTAGCGTTTATCGCCTCGCCA
>JBLHKE010000005.1:0-36065 GCA_047619485.1 Verrucomicrobiales bacterium
TCGGCACGACAGTCTACTCCGCAGGCGACGCCTTGCCAGCCAACCAGGTGGTCACTTTGGAAAACGGCGAGATCGTGAGCATCGGTGACGTGCAATACGGGGATCTGGATGATGACAACATAGTCGACCTGGGAGAAACCGCAGAACTCAGTGCTGACGCCATGGGCTTGTCACTGCTGAACGCAAGATTTGGGCTGGCGCTAGTCACCCCGACAGACACCCGCGACACCAGCAGCTACTACGGGGTGAAGGCGGGCGCGACTTCGGTGGGACTCGTGGGCATCGACGGCATTGACCTGACCTTGAGCAATCCGGAGTTCGAAGCCAACGGCGGTACCGATTCGGATCTTTCTAAGCCGGATCGGGTGGTCGATTTCAGCCAGGGCGACCTGGCGAACTTTGCGATCAAGACATCGTCAAATCCCGCCGACGACGTGGTTCTCGATTTTTCAGGAAGACTGATCAAAGCATCAGGGACGGTTCACGTCGGCCTCCTCAAAGATTCGACAACCATGCAGGACTTGGTGACGCTGGACGGATCGGTAGCCATCAAGATCTCTAGGGATCAAATCCGCCTGCGCAACACGCTCACTGGGGAACTAGAAAACGGGATGGTCGATGTGTCGGTGCTTGAGATCGGGGTCTTCGGAGCCACCGCGACAATTAGAGCCAGCCAGATCGACGCGACGCTAGATGATGTCACCCTCGGCGGACCGGGTGGAGTGACCGTTGGCTTAGCCTACTTTACCCCTGACACGGACAACCCTGACGACAATCGCAGCTGGATGGGCTTGAAGACCTTTGGCGGATCCCTCACAGCCACTTCGGGTGACTTCGAGATCGGCCTCGAGGATATCGCGGTCACCTTGAATACGGGCTTCGGCAAATTGGGAACTGCGGACAACGATACGGTCGTCGATTTCAGGAAGAGCTTCGAGACCGATCCCGACGCCGGATCGAACGACGGCGCGCTCCTAGTCGATACCGGCGGGCGTAACGCGGGTGAGCCGGTCACGGTGCGGCTCGACTTCGAGCGGGGCGCCAAGTCGGTTTCCGGCAATGCTTCGCTGGTCATCGGAGATTATTTCTTTGTCAGTGGCGGCGTCAGCCTCAACGACGATGGGACAAGGATGGTAACACTGACGGGCGAAGGAACGCCCGAGACGGTCTCGGTGATGGTCAAATCAGTTCTGGTGACCGATGGCAGCGTGTTCGCTGGAGACAACGGCCCGTTCTTGAATGAGGACGGATCGGAGAATCCGGAAGCGGTCGGCTTCTCGCTCACTGGGGTGAATTTCGCTTACGTGACCATGACGGAGGTCGGCGGAGCCGGGCGGAGCTGGTATGCGGTCAGGGCGGTGGCATCGTCGGCGTCCCTGGTGGGAATCAACAACCTCGAATTATCGGTGAATTCGGCAGAGGTGTTGATCAACGGGGCAGACCAGGACGGCGAGGTCGTTGATTTTCAGGAGAGCTACGAAGGCGGCGTGCTGGCCATCACGTCCGCGGGCGAGAATCCGATCACCCTAAACATCGGCTACGACGCCGCAGTTACCGAGGTGATGGCGGACTTCAATCTGGTCATCGACGACTATGTCTTCATCAGCGGGAGTGCGGCCTTCAAGAAAGGCCGCACCGGCACTGCCATCTTGAGCGATGATCCGAATGGCGACCGTCCGGTCAACGTCAGCGTGACCACAGTTGGCGCCTCCAGTGTCAACATTTTTGCCGGGGTCAACGGTCCTGCTGGAGCCGACGGCGCGATGGGCTTGTCGCTCGTCAATGTCTCCTTCGGACTCGCGCTCATCAAATCGTTGAAGCCGGGCGATACCTCCAGTTACTATGGGATGAGCGCATCGGCAGGCTCGGCGGAGATTGTCGGACTGGACGCGGAGTTCCAATTTAAATTGGGATTCGAAGACCTGAACGTCCGGGTGAATAGCGGCACCGACGCCACCACGCCTGGTCGGGTCGTCAACTTCCTGCTGAGCGATCTCGATGGCATCGCTGGTGCCGACGGAGGTCTGTCGGTTGCCACCGCTGGGGATCCGGTCGTCCTCGAATTCACCGAGAAATCGATCGAGGTCTCCTCGGAAAACGCGGTGTTGGATATCGGTGGTTTCGTTCAAATTCATGGTGGATTTGCCTTCACCAAATCCGATTCCCAGTTGGTGACGCTGTCGGACGGGAAATCGAAAAACGTGGCGGTGACGACCTTCGGATTTAACGACTTGAACGCCTTTGTCGGCGCGGGCCCGTATTTTGAGTATCCCGACTTCGCCTCCGGCGACCCGTTTGTGGTGACTCACAACGCTGACGCCACCGGATTGCTGCTGACGGGAGGCAACTTGGCGCTCGCCCTGTTCAAACCGGTCACCCGCAGCGACACCAGCTCCTACTACGCGGTCAGCGCTTCTGCAGACACGCTCACCTTACCCGGTTTCGACCTGGGCGAATCGAGTTCCTTCACGCTGGACGCCAGCGGCTATCGGATCGAGGTCAACGGTGGCAAAGATGGCGCCACCTCGGCCAAGACCTCGGTCAATTTCATAGCGAGCTACGGTGAGGATGGCCTCCCCGTTCCGACATCGAGCACAACGGGAGTCACCTTTGACTACACCTCGTCGCTGGTGCGAGTGGCAATCGCGGACGCCACCCTGATTATCGACGACTACGTGCATGTCTCGGGGGGCTTCTCTTTCACCCAGCAGAAAAACCTGACAGTGACCTTGACCGCCCCGGGGGAAACGCTAGGGGCGCAGCGCACGGTTGACGCGCTAGTCTTCGGCGCAGACAACGTCAACATCTTCGTCGGCAGCGGACCGTATTTCGTGGAAGGCACTGACATCCGTGATGAAGGCGCCGTCGGGCTGGCGCTGGAGAACGTCACTTTCGGATTGATGATGATGCGGGACACCGCGCAGAACTCGACCAAGTACACGGCGCTAAAGGCGAGCGCGGATCGAGTCGGCCTAGTGGGAATCGATATCCTCAAGCTGTCGGCCTCGGACATTGTGGTGGAATACAATTCCTCCAACGTTACGGAGGTGGTGGACTTCTCCGCAATCGCGGGCGGCAGCTATCCGCTCGACACGGGCAACGGAACCGTCGCCATCGACTTCGATCAGCGTCTGCTGAAGGCTTCGGTTTCCGACGCGGAACTGCAGATCGACGAGTATGTGTTCATCCGCGGTGGCTTCGCCTTCGAGAAAGGAGAGGTTCTCGTGGATGCGCCATTGACCGGCGGCGGAGGGACGAAGACCCTGAGTTCGATCAACATCGGCGCCAACGACCTGACGATGTTCTTCGGAGTCAATGGGCCGTACCGCATTGACGCCAACGACAACGGCCGGATTGAAGAATTAGAACCCTCCAACGAGGATGCCATCGGCCTGGCCGTCACCAACCTGGACTTCGCGTTCACCCTCCTCAGACCGACCAATATGGAGGACAAAACCAGGTACATCGCGCTGAGGGCAAGCGCGGATGAATTCAAGTTTGTCGGCACCGAGATCTTCATGCTCGAGGGTTCCGATATCAATGTGGAGCTGAACCTGGCGAGCCGGAAAGGAGCCAGCGGGCCATTGCCGGTGGTGAACTTCCTCGCGCTGGCTGACCCCTACGTCATTGCCACCAGCACGGACACCTCCGAGACCTTGGATTTTGACAGCAGGCGCATCCATGCCTCTGCAGACGACGTGTTGGTCAGGGTTTCCGAGTTCCTCTATGTGAAAGGCGATGTGGCCCTCGACCTCGGCACGCGGGAAACCGTGACGATCAACACCGGAATTCCTACCGACCTGGCTGACCTTGCCGGACAGGGTGCGCTGGACGCGGTGCGCGACGTGCTCAACTCGCTCGCGAACGAACGCCAAACCCTGTTCGATATCACGGACTTGCAAGGCGCGCGCAAACCGGATGGGTTGATTTCCGTCGGCGAGCTGCGAGTCCTCCATGGCGACTCCGCGACCTCATCGACTAGCTACGTCTCGACGATCGGCGAGCTTTACGCGATGGGTGCCAGTGCGACCGATGTGGTGGCATTGGACGAGGTGACGCGAATCCTCGATGTGGATTCGAACGGAACTCTCACGGTACAAGAGGCGCAGATTTTTCTGGCAGACGGATCGCTTGCCCTGACTGCTGATGCCGACGGCGACGGGATTCTCGAACTGGGGCAACTCGATGCCTTGAAGAGCCAGGTTCGGGGCGCCATCGCAGGTGCCATCGGCGACGTGCAAGACAAGATCACCGGCATGGTGCGTGACTTGGCCGAAACCATCGCGACTGAATTGCAGAAGGTGCTAGCGGAAGCCGAGGAGGCGGTGGGAGGTTTCGTGGAAGGTCAGCTCAACGCAGTGACCGCGGGTCTGGCCGATCAAGTGCTTGATCCATTGGTCAATCAGGTGGTGGATTTCGTCGCCGGCGATCTCCCCGAAGCCTTGCAGAGCCTGGTTGCCGAATTGCTCAGCCCGATCAAAACTCAAGTCCGCGCCGCCTTCGAGAATGCGCTCAAGGAAGCGCTTGCAGGTGCAATTGATGGGATCGCGAGTTCCGTGTCTGCGGCGATCGACGCCGGCGTGGGCAAGGTCGAGGAGCAGCTCGTCATGGCGATCGAGGCGGCGATCCAGCCGCAGATCGCCCGGGTTTTGGCGAAGCTGGATGCGCTGATCGACAAGGTCGAGGACAAGCTGGCTCCGGTATTTAATCGCTTGCAAGGCATCGCCAACCTCCAGTTTTCAGATGACTTTGCCACCCTCAGCGGCATCGAGGTGGATGTCACAGCAATCGGCATCACCGACGCCACCGCCTTCGTCGGAATCGCCACTGGTGGTGAGATCGATTTCTCTCAGCCGCTCACCCAGCAGGTGCTCAATGACCAGGGGGCGCTGGGATTGTACGTCAGTAATTTGAATTTGGCACTCGGCCTGTTTGATCCAGTCCTCAGCGAGAAGCTCCCGTCGTTTACGGCGGCGAAAATAGACTTCGTTGAGGCTGGCTTTGCCGATGGAGGCGCGGGCATCCTCGAACTGTCTGCGGAGAATGTTCTGGTAGAGCTGAACCTCGGGGGGCCGCTGGTGTCGGGCGCGGCAGGCGTGTTGCGGAATGCGACGATCGATTTCGTCACCAGTTTCCCCGATGAAGATGGCCAGGATGGCGTGCCGCCCGGCTACCCGGTGGAGACCGGATCTAGCACGGTAGAATACCTCGATTTCGAGGGCGAGCGCATCCTCGCCAGTGTCGGGAACGCGACCCTTTCCATCTCTGAGTTCGTCTATATCAACGGCAGCTTCGCCTTTGAAAAAGGCGAGGTGCGGGAGGTGGCTCTGACCGGCGGGCTGATCAACACGCTCGGGGGCGATGCCTTCTCCGACTTCGTCGATGGGGTGAACAACACCCTCAACCTCGGCATTGATCTCAATGACTTCCCGGCAGCGGGAGCCACCAGCACCACGGTGGAATTCATGACCATCGGCGCAGCCGACGTCACCGCGTTCGTCGGCATGAATTACTTCACCGATACCGGCGGAGTCAATCCCGACCGCATCGGTTTGGAAATCAACAATTTCGATTTTGGCCTGGCCATCATGAAGCCGACTAGCCTGTTGGACTTCTCGAAGTACTTCTCGCTAAAAGCCACTGCAGACGAAATTTCCCTAGTCGGCATCGACGACGTGACCGTCAAGGCTACCAGACTCTTGGTCGAGCTGAACCAATCGAGCCCCAGCGTCTACGGCGCGCCGCTGTTCCCAGTGGTGGATTTCGCCCATACCGAAGAATTTGCCAATGAGCAGTTAACCTTGTTCGACACCAGCGGCGGCGACGATGGCGGTGGAGATGGGCGCATCACCCTCGGAGAACTGGCCACCCTGAATGACCAGAACAACGCCGGAATAGCGGGGCTAGACTTGGTATCCCTGGATGACCAGACTCGGGTCGACCACCAAATGTTGTTGGGCTTCCTCAACACCAATGACACTGGGACTAGCCGCGGCGTGATCGATATCGCCGAAGCGGCGGCCCTGCTAGGCGGGACGGCAGCATTGCAAGTCGTCGAGGACGCGGATGTTGACGAGGACGGGAAGATCGACCCGCTCGGCTTCGAGTTGAATACCGGCACGGATGCCCCACCCGTGTACCTGGACATGGAATCGGCATTGGTGCGCGCTCAGGGATTCCTTGAAATCAACTTGCTGGACGTCGTCTACGTCACCGGCAGCGTCGGCTTCGAGTTAGGACCGGTCGAAACCGTGATCCTGGAGGATGGCACCACGAAAGAGGTCACCACCATGAGCATCGGTGCAGCCAACGTGACCGCCTTCATCGGCGCCGACGGCCCGTATTGGACCGACCTGGACGGCGACCATGAGGTTTCCTGGACGGATGCCGACGGGAATCCTCTCGATCCGGCAGTAGCAGATACGCACAACATCGGAACGGTCGATGCCGACGAGACTGCGGAACTCAGTGACGAATCCATCGGCTTCCATATCACCGACTTCGACATCGGCATCCTGGTGATGGCCGAACTGGACATTCAGAACCCCAACATCTACCTCGCTGCCAAGGCGAGCGTGCACAGCTTCGGGCTGGTGGGGATCGATATCCTGATTGCCCAGGGTGAATTCGAAATCGAGATCAATGTCGGCATCGGGGCGGATGGCATCGGGGCGGTGAATTTCAAGGAGAGCTTCCCGGACGAAGATGGCGACGGGCCGGATCAGACTGGCTTCGAAGTCAACACCGGCAACCCGGACTCACCAGTGCTGCTCGACTTCGACGAGTTTCTTATTCGGGTCTACCTGAAGGGCGGCCTCGCCCTGCAAATCGACGGGACGAACATCTTTGCGCTGGGTGGGGAGTTCTTCTTGGAGATCACCAAAACTTCCATGGTAGTGCTTGCGAAGGGCAGGCTTGCAGTGGCCGGAGATCTCGATGAGAACGGGGTGGTCACCGACGGGATCCTGACCTTTGATGCCGATGGCATTTTCCGCTTCGATGAAAGCGGCATGGTGGTCCGGCTCCTGCTCACCCTGGAAGCCCAAGACATCCCCGAACTCGAGTTCTCCGGCAAATTCTCGATCTTCATCAACACGACCATGGAGGATGTGGATATCATCATCCCCGATAAGTTCGACAACACGTTTACCGGAGAAACCGTGAAAGATGGAAATCGGGTCGTGGTCATCCCGGGCGAGGCGCCGCAGTTGGCCGGTGTGCCCGGCAATGGTCCTTCGGCCTACTTCGTCATCATGGGCGAAGGCAGCCTGTCGATCGCCGACGTGCTGACCTTCAATGGCAAATTCCGCTTCGGGGTGGAGCTGAGTTCGAGTGAAGGTAGCGACATTCAGGTCATCATTCGTCTGGATATTGCGGCCACCCTTTCCCTCGGGCCTCTGGGTTCCGTGGAGTTCAATGCGAGCGCGGAGATTGCAATCGGCGGCGATAATCCTGGGTTCTCCCTGTATGCCCAGCTGAAAGCCGATGGCCTGGGAATCGATCCGATTTTCACCCTGAGTGGTGACCTGGAACTGAAAATCAACACTCGGAACAAGGAATTTGTGGCGGTGAACGGCGAAACGGTGCCGGCTGCCCCGGATGGATTCTACTTCGAGATCGCCATCACCGGCCTCAAGCTGGACCTGCTTGGTGGAGCCATAACGTTCGAGGGCTCGGGATTCATCCGAATTCAAAACGGTGTGTTGCGCATCGAGATCACCAACCTCTCCTTCGATTTCTTCGGGCTAGCGACGATCAAGGCCTCTGGATACTTCCAGAGCGACGGCACGTTCTACCTCGAGTTGCATGGCAAGCTGAACCTGGGCGCCGCTGGAACCGGTATCTTCGGCACCATCGATGTCACGATCGGGCGCGAATATGAAGTGGGTTTCTCCGACCCGGTCATGTACGTGGATGGAGAGATATCCGGAAAGGTGAAACTCTTCGGGATCACCCTCGCGGGGGTGACCGTGGGCATCCGTTTTGACGGGATCAGCGGGAAACTCACCGCGCGGGTCAAGGTGACCATCCTAGGCATCTCCAAGAGCAAGACCTTCACCATCGGATACCTGGCGGTGCCGCCACCGGTTTTCATCGCCGGTCGGCAGAACGACTCGAACTCCGGTCTGACGGCGAATGATGTCAGGGGGCAGATTTCCCAGCGTAGCCTGTGGGATAATGATGATCTGGACACCAACAACGGAGTCCTCTACCTGAACATCGGCACTCGGGCAGATCTCCGCAGTATCCCAGCCTCGTCGGCTGGAGGGGTTTTCCGTGTCGACGAAGACGAGTATTTCATCATCGATCAGATCTCCAGCGCGCCCGGCGTCGGCCGCGACGGCAATCCCCAAGACACTGTGCCGGCCGGCTCCGAGACTCTTCAGATCACCGCACTCGGCCGCACCCAGACATTCCGCGGAGTGCACACGATCGTGATCCTCGACGCGGGCACCGGAGACGATATTGTGGTGGTGAATGAGGGCGTCACCTCGTCGATCAACTTCCACGGCGGGGAAGGCAACGACACCTTCGCCATCTACGGAACCGGCGGGGACCGGGTTGAACTGTATGGCGACGGCGACGAGGACGACCTGCTGACTGGAACAGGCGTCGTGGCCGAAGTGTGGGCCGAGGGCGGCTTGGGCGCCGATGTCATCCGCCTCGAGGGAAGCGGCAATACGACGGTCTTTGGCGGCTCCGGGACGGATCAGATCACCACCAGCTCTGGCATCGATGTCATCCACGGCGGACCGGACAACGACTTCATCACCGCTGGCCCAGGCAGGGACACGATCTACGGCGATGAGGGCGACGACATTATGGATTGGAACTTCGGCGATGGCAACGACATCGTCTGGAATGGCGGCAGCGGCTCGAACACCTTTAACGTCGTGCTTACCAATGCGGTGGAGAATGACATCGAACTGGATAAACGGGGAACCACCGCGGAATTCGGTGGCGGCGCAAATGGCTTCGCCTTGACGGCGACCGTGCCGTCCGCCGTGGGTGGCGACCCCGAGCTGGTCAACCTGCCGTTCACCGGCATCGACAACTTCTCCGTGAACACACGGGATGGCCAGGACGTGATCACGGTCCAGGACATCGAGTATCCCAATTCCGCCGACAATCTCGTCAACGTGCAGATCGACCTTGGGGGATCAGTGCTCGATCTCAGTGGCGCAACCACCGAAACGCTGATCGTCTCCTCTTTCACCGACACCTATGAGGGCGATCCTGACGGCACGGGTTCGAACGTCCTCGTCTTGAATCAAATTGTCCACGGGGCGAACGACCAGTTCACCGCAGTTCCCTCGAACGACTTCAGCCAGACCTTCGATTCACAGGTGACTGAGACCTTCCAGGCTGGTTACTCCGTGACCGACACGTTTACCGCCTCGAGCGGAACATCCCTATCCGAATTCACCCTCTCGCAGACTCCGGTCAACGCTGGCCTGGTCGGCGAACCGGCTAGTATTCACTCGGTGACTCTGGTCAGGTCGCTGCCGTTGGATATGGTGGACTATAACTTGGCGGGTCAGGAGCTAACGCTGATTCCCGATGGCGTGGCACTGAGCCTGCACGCGATTTCACTGGATGGGACTCAACTGCGCGTCACCTACGACAATACCGAGGAGATCTTCGTCGTTTCGAGAAATTCATCTCTGACCGAGTTCCGCTTATCGCAGATCCCAGTTGATACCGGTTCCGTCTCGGTGACGCTGGTCGACTCGACCCGGCTGTCCGCGTCGGCCTATGAGCTGGATTTGAACTTGAAGAAGTTGAGTTTGCTCGAAGACGCGATGGACGATGACCAGGTGATGGTCACGTACGAGCATGGATCCTCCGCAGTGGAAGACACCTTCACGGCAAGCAGCAGCACATCGCTGACCGTCTTCGAACTTTCAGGCGTCCCCATCAGTGACAGTTCAGTCTCGGTCTCAGTCAATGACGAGCCTCTGGTGAACCCCGCTGATGATAACAACCCCGACAACGACGATGACCCTGTTTTCTACACCGTTGACGTGGGTCGGAGCACACTGCGCCTGCACACGGTCGAGGATGATGACAACACCGTCGTGTTTACCACCGTCGAGGGCGACAACATCGTGGTCAGCTACGACCAGACGGCCACGCTGCGGCTGAGCGATGACGCCGTGACCATCGTCAGTATCGAGTCGGGGGGATCCACCCTGGACCCCGCAACGTATACGGCCCAAGCCGGCTCGGACAGGTTGACGGTAAACGCCCAGGTGTCTCCCGCTGACCAGCTGAGCGTAACCTACTTGCGCCGGCTTGAGACTCTAACGCTGGACGGCGAGCCCCGCGCGGGGACGGTGACCGTAACCGTCGGCGCCGATAACCAGCTGACGGAGGACGACTTCGAGGTCGACGCCGAGGCCGGCACGCTAACGCTGGCGGATCCGGTCGAAGACGGCACCCCCGTCACAGTCGAATTCGAGGGCCGCATCATTCTCGAATTGAATGATATTGCCGATGTGAATGGTCTGACGATGGTCAGGCTTGGCCTAGCCGACGAGCCTGATGATGCGGTCGACTTCATCCTTAGTCCCGACGGCGATTCGGTCGAACTCGTCTCGGCGGTGATTCCGACGGGGATGATTGCGGACGTTCACATTGCTTACCAGAAACTCGATTGGGTAAGCGATGTCTACACCGGTCTATCCGAAACTAGTTTCCCTGCCTTGACCCTGCCGGGTGATCTGACCTTGCCAGTTGAGCGCCCGGAACTGGTGATCGTGACACTGATCGATCCGACAACTGACCGAACCCGAACCCTGACCCTCGACCCCAGCGAATTCCAGGTCAACGGGCAGACGGTGGTGATCAACCTCATCGGCTCGACAGAGTTGCCGTCCGCCCCCGACGGAAGCATCGATGTGGAGGTTCGCTACCTGCGCAGCAGCCATCTCAGCGTGGTGCACGACGGCGAGGAGCTGGCCGATGCGGATTACACGCTCGACCTCTTCAATAACACCATCACACTGGACTCCCTGGCGCGGACGGCGGGCACCCGCTTCGAGGTCATCTACGAGACGGACGCACCGCGGCGATTCCAGGTGCCGGTCAGCCTCGGGGTCACCGAGGGACCGGGGAATCAGGTGATCCTCAATGGTGGATCTACCAACGACAACTTCGTCGTGGAAGCCGTGAATGATATCGTGGACATCACTTGGCAGGGCGTCACGGCGTTCCAGTTGTTAAATGCGACGCGCACGCCCCACGATCCCGGTGCCACGCACGCGACCGACAAGCTGGAGATCCGCAGCGAAGGCGGAAATGACCGCCTGCTGGCCAACGGCGTGCAGGTGAATTCTGATTACATCGAGATCACGTTCGTGGCCGGAGACGGCGACGACGAGCTCATCGGATCCCGCTTCGACGACAAGCTGTTCAGCGGTCGCGGTAGCGACACGGTGGGCGGCGGTCCGGGTGTCGATTTGTTCAGCGACACCAGCGCTGACGGCTCTGGCGACATCGACACCTTGGTGGAAGAGATCGATCGCGACATCACGCTGTTCAACGACACGCTGTTCGTCGGAACGATTGTCGGCGACAACGGGGTGGATGCGTTTGCAAGATTCGAGATCACCGACGAGCAAGCAGCCAACCTCGAGCAGGACAGGAACAACACCGATCCCGACAAGATTCTCGCCCCCATCGTTCTCGGCCTGAATGACCAGGGCAATGTGTATGCGCCGGGTGCCGAAGTCGAGGATCTCGGGCAACTGTTCGAGGCGGCGATCATCCGCGGTGGTGACGGCAACAACCTGCTGGTACTTGGCGACCGCAACAACGAAATCACTGTGGCCGGTGAGGCTTACCACTCCCCCTCCCTTTCAGGCACCATCACCATGGTGGCGGGAGAACCGCATTTTGTCGGCCTGACCCCTTGGCAGGGTCCGGTGACTTTCGACAACCAGCTCAACGCGGAGAACACTTTTAACGAATACTACTTGATCAACTTGCCAGGTGACGGCGGCGCGCGGGTTTCCATCGTCGATAGCGGCGGGACTGGCGGCTACGACGAGCTATATGTTTACGGCACCGATGAGAACGACAACTTCGTCCTGCGTGCGGGGGCATCCACGGACATCACCGCGGGCATCTTGATCGCCGGCGACCCGGATGATTCCGCCCGCGACCAGGTCAACTACCGCCAGGTCGAACGGCTCACCATCAACAGCCTGCGCGGCGACGACACCTTCCTGTCGGATGACACCTCGGTTCTGACGGTCATCAACATGGGGCCAGGCAAGGACAAGATCACGGTGGGCACGGTCGGGCAGAAGTTTGATACTGGCAATCGGACGGCGGAATTCCCCGAGGGCATTCCGGTGGCCGACGAGGAAAACATGACCAACGGGAACTCCGCCACGCTGATCGTCAACGGCGGAGCGGGCGACGACGAGTTCGAGGTCAATCACAACTTGGCCAAGCTGTTCCTCAACGGCGGTGCCAACGACGACGTCTTCGTCATCAACACCTTCCTGGTGTTGAAGGAGAACCCTGATGACGCGGATGACATCACCAACCTCGCGGTGCTGTTCGGCGGAGCCGGAGCCAACCGCTACGAGTACCTCCAAAACGGCCCCGTCCATATCGACGGGGGGACTGGAAACGATACCGTGGTAATCAACGGGACACCGATCGCGGACACTTTCGTGGTGACCAAGACCTTCGTGGCCGGCGCTGGACGGCTTGTCTACTTCACCGGCATCGAGCGACTGCAGTTGCAAGGCGGAGGTGGTGATGACCAGTTTTACATCCTGAGTTCCCTCGAATCCCTAGAGATCACGATCCGCGGTGGATCGGGGGACGACACCGTGCACCTCGGTGGCAACGCGCCAGTGCTCCTGTTCGATCCCCCGGAGTTCACCTATCAGCCGCCCTCATTTGTGGTGCAGGATCCGGACATTCTGAAGTTCAAGGAGGTCACCGTCCCATCAGCCGCCTATGAATACGTCAAGTCGGGATTCTGGTTCTTCTCCACATCGGGCGTGAACACGCTCAACAATGAACTCTATTCCTATCTGCAAAAATTAACCACCCTCATCAACAACCCGCTGGCTCGCTTGGTCGGAATTGGCGATAAGGATGTGTTAGACGATTCCCTGGCCTTGTTCGCTCAGGAAACAAATGTTTCGGTCAACAGGTGGAGCGGCGGATTCTTGGGGCTGCTTCACTACACGCGCGTCCGCTACACCTTGCCTGAGCTGACTTTCCAGGTGGCCTACACTGAGACCCCACCCGCGCGGACAGTGACCCCGGCGGCTACCAAGGTCGATCCACCGGCTTTCGTGTTCGATGCGGAAGCGCTCTACGACGTGTCCGGAATCCAGGGCAGGCTGATCCTGGATGGCGGCATTGAAGGGAGCGGTGGTGACCAAGTCATCGTCCACAACCAGGACGGGACATCGACGAGCGGATCGCTGACCACCAACACCGTGCCAGTCAGATCGGGAGAATCGTTCCAAGAATACACTCTCGGCAGCGAGACGATCTACGTGGCGCTCAGCGATGAGTTCGTGGAGGATCCGAGTCGACCATTCATCGGCGCCCAAATTGTGAACGGTGTCGCCACCGTCACGGAGATCGCCTCCGATGACATCTACGAGATGGACCAAGTTCCAAATGGAGCGGTGCCGAAGGTGGTGGACGGCCAAGTGGACGGCTCTGTCGAGGAATTCTTCCAGCGCTCTTCAGTGAACAACTTGCGCCATACGCCGCTGCTGGGAGGCGTGTTCGAGGTCCATGTCAACAACTCCCCGACTGCGCTGGCAGCGAGCAATTACACGCTCGATGGCCAGACCTTGACGTTCCCAGGCAACGCGTTCTACAACAAGGTGGTCGTGACCTATCAGACCACGGGGCCGGTCCTCAATGCCTCGGGAGAATCGCAGCTCATCGATGGCGAGGTGAGCGTGTTCACGACCCTGTTCCAGCAGGAATTCCTGACCAACCGCTACGGTGAGTATGTCGGCGAAACCGGTGCGCTTACCCCCGATTCACCGGTTCCAGCTGAACGCAGTTACGACAGCCTGACCGGCCTCGGCATCGGCACGGGACTGGGGACTGACGGGAACCCGTTTGACGGCATCGAGTATGGCGGTTTCGAATCCATCGAGCTGCGCTTGAACGAGACCACTGCCGATGTCTTCGACGTGGTGCAAACCCATGAAGGTTCGACGATCCTGGTGCTTGGCGGAGGCGCGGACGTGGTAAATCTCTCCGGCATGACAGGCCCGCTCACGGTGCTGGGCGGAGCTGGCGATGACAAACTCTACATCCAGGATCCCGACTTGCTGGACGGCCTTGGGGATCGACTGATCTTCGATGGTGACGCGAACATTCGCGAGGATCAGGAAACAGTTGCCTACGACCCAGACCTCCACGATCTCGCGCTGGCCGAAGCGCCCTTCGTGTTCATCGAATCCGAGCCGAACTTGACCGCCTCCGATGCTGCTGGGAACCCCTTCCCATACGCGGCCCAGGGGAAGGACAGAATTCTGATCAAGGCCAACGACCCCGACGTCGCTGGCACGCAAGAGATCCTCTGGGTCTATGCGGTCTCCCTGAATCCCAACGGCACCATAATTGAGGACCTCGTGCAGGAACGCGGAGTACAAGAGTACGGGATTCAGGAGCGGGGCGTGCAGGCCACCACGAATGGGGCTCTGCTCTATTACGATGAAAATGGCTCGGAGACCACCGCCCGTGGTAGTGGTAATCCACCGGTCATCATTCCTGACGCGAACGGCGCACTGGTCTATCTGGACGCGGAAGGAAATCGGACGTTCAAAGCAACTGTAGCCGCTGTGCAGGCGCTCGATCTGGAACCAAGCTTTTCGCACCAGATCGTGCTCACCCAGCCCCTGAACAACGTCGTCAAAGTCACGGTGGCCGGAGAGAACGCTGGGTTTCGTGTCAACCAGGACGCAAACAGCATCATCTTAAATACCAGGGTCTCGAACCGTTCGACGGTGGTCATCGAATACATCGCAGAGGCCGCTCCGTCAATCCTGACGGTGAAGTCCGATACCTCTGGTGCACAGCTGGTCTGGCTGGATCCCGCAGGTCGGAAATCGTTCACACCGACCACCCAGGTTACCGAATTCATTCGAGTGCAGGGAGGCTACCTCGAGCTGCTGCTGAAACGCCCCTTTAGCCAGATCGTCAGGATCGAGGAAGACGGGAGATTCATCTCACCAACGACCTACACGGCACGGCCGAACAAACCGAGCGTGCGGTTCGACATCGGGTTCACAAGCGAGCATGAAATCAAGATCATCTACACCGTCGATGCGCTGAAATCTTACGTGAATCCCGATCCGGTCAACATCCCGGCTGCCGACGTCGTCGCTGTCTCCGGTGGTTACGAAAACTCGGTACCTCCCGTCCCTGCCGGGCTGCCGCTCTGGTTCGACCGGGCTGGCAACAAGGTGACCGGCGGCCCCGGACTGACCTTGCCGTCCTTCCTCCCGGTCAACCGCAGCCACCTGGTCAAGTTTACCCGCAATGTCGATATCTATGACGGCGTCTCTGTCGGCAACGATCAGATCTTCTTGGGCACGGCGGGTTCGCCATCCTCGGTGGCGTTCGACGGCGTCTTTGAAGGTTACTATGCCCCGGTTGACCAGTTCGATCTCGACGGCAAACCGATCTATCACCCGGGTGTCAGCGGCCCCGATGCCGCCCTCTACTTCGGCGGGGAAGCCGCAGTAAACACGCGGGGCGAAGCCCTCGTTCACGCGGATGGCGACCCCGTCTACGACCTGCTCAACAGCTCGCGGCTGTTCGAATTCTCGATGCTGTCCGCGTCGCTGGTGCTAGACCTAGCTGGTGCCGCCGCCCTAGATCGGTGGGGGGACGGATCCGCGCTCGACCTGCCGGCAAATACACAGATCCGAGTGACCATTTTCGACACCGTCCGCGCGCTCACCTTTGCGGATACCCAAGTGAGCACAGGCGAATTGACGCTCAATCCTGGCAATAACCGGATTACCTTGAACGCCTCTGCCGCGGCGCAGAAGTTGTTCACGGGGAATGTGCAGGTGCTAGTGACCGTGTTGAACCCAGTCCTCGATGTGAACGGTGCCGCCATTCTGCACGAAGCGGACGACCCGGTGAAGCGATTTCGCTACGAACCCGTCCTGCATCGCGAAGGGGATGAAGTACTCTACCTGGGCGGAGAGCAGTTCCTGGAAGAAGCCAGGCTTGAGGAGTTCTTTGGGGTTTCGCTGAGCACCAGCACCTCACTCAACGTCGCCGATCTCAACTTCGTCTCAGGCGACCTGCCAGGATCTGATGTCGCATCGGTGACAATTCATGACGGCGAGAAGGCTAGGCAGCTCTTGTCGAGTGAGTTCCTGATCAGCGGATCAACCATCAGCTTTACCGGGCTGGAGGCAGCGACCTTAGATTGGATTGCCACTGCCAATAGCCTCCTGAGCGTCGAGGTCCGGGCGGCGGCCAAGGTCTTCAACGCAAACGGGACGAGGCTGCTTCATCCCGGGGGACAAGCCGTCCTACACGAGCGGCGGGAGTTAATTGTCGATGCTGAAGGAATGCTGCAATACCACACTCCAGAAGCGCGCATCGACACCTTCGTTGGGCTGAACGAACCGAACGCCTCGCTAGAACTCCCACTCAGCGGCGGGGTCGTAGCCGGGAGCCTGGTGGTGAAACACCGGAACTTACCATTGGTTGAAGGGGACGATTACACTTTCGAGGCCAGCACTAGCACGATCATCCTGCTGGGCAGCGGATACACGGCGGTCGAAGCCACCTACACGGGATTCGCAGCGAGGCTGTATTTCGGTGATGAACTGATCACCAGCGGCCAGCCAGTCGTCAAGGCGAATGGCGAGTTGGATTACTACGAATCTGAGGACGCCCTAACTAGAACGCTGAAGACCTATACCGACAATCCCGACGACCCGGGGATCGGGACGACCACGGTGTTAAACCAGAACTCGAAGGGAGTGCAGCGTGTTCACAAGCGCGGTGAAAAGGTCTACGACAACAATGGCAACCTGCAGTTCTATTCCGACGGCGAACTCGAGCGCTATCTCGGCAATGAACGCGAGACCTTCTTCGGTGGAGAAATCGTTCTGTTCACTGACGCAGACCCGCTTCAGTCCCCGCAGTTGTTCTACAGCCTCAGCCAATCCGCTTCCCTAGGCCAGACCGATTTCGTCGGCATCGAATCCGTAGAGCTCAACCTCAGCACGAATCCAGATGTCTTCACCCTCTCCTCCCCTTACCCAGGACACCTGATCCTGAACACCTACGGCGGCGATGACACCATCAGCGTCCAGGGCACGATCGGCTCTACCATTATCAATGCCGGCGATGACAACGATATCATCAACCTCTCGTCCGACGGTACCGGCGTCACTGGCGACCTCCGCGGTATCCTTGGGTTTCTGGACATCGACGGCGGTGCTGGCAGCAACCAGCTGAACCTCGGCAACCGCAACGAGCCCTTGAGCAAGACGGTAACGTTCTCGGCCGATGCGGGTATCAGTCGAATTGCCGGCTACACGAGCTCACGCATCGAATACCGCGCCACGGGTGGCAATTTCAATACCAGCCCGACGAACACCGGCGTCACCATCAACGGCGGCGGCGGCGGCAACGTATACAACTTCAAGAGCACCTTCTCGACCACCGATATCAGCATCAATGCCGGCAGCGGAGGCGATACCACCAACGTGCATAACGACTCCATGGTGGTCGATTCGATCGGGGGCTACATCATTATCAACGGCGAAGGGCAGAGCTCAGGCACGGACCAGCTGAACATCGACGACAGCGGCGACTCATTCGCCAACACCGGCTTGCTGACAGATGAGACCATCACCGGCCTGGGGATGGGCGGCAGCATCACCTACGGCACCATCGAAAGCCTGAACATCCACTTGGGCTCCAACGTGGACACCTTCACTATCGATAGCACACGCGCCGATGTGATCACCAATGTGAACGGCAACGACGGTGGCGACATCATCAACGTGCACACGACTGGCGGCACAACGACAATCACCGGTGGAAATGGGATCGACACAATCAATGTCGGCAGCCTCGCCGATGGCAGTCCATCAAACCCCAACAACAACGGCGGCGGCGGCACGCTCGATGGCATCGCCGCCCTGCTGACGATCAACGACGGCGATGTGCTCAACGTAGATGACACCGGAGACAGCAAAAAGAACACGGGGATTCTGACGAACAGCCGTCTCACCGGTCTCGGCATGGCCGCCGACGCCCTGGCCCTCGGCATCGAATACCACAACATCAGCGAGTTGAATATCGGCCTCGGCACGAACGTCGACACCTTCACCATCGAGAGTTCGCTCGCCGGCGCTGCCACCAGCGTGGACGGCAATGGCGGCGACGATATCATTAACGTCAAGACGATCAGCGGCCCGACCACGGTCAACGGCGGCGACGCCGATGATTCCATCAATGTCGGCAGTCAGGCCGCCGGCGTATCCGGTGACGTTGCCAACAATTCCGGCGGCACTGCCGACGGTATTTCCGACCTACTCACGGTTCACGGTGGTGACCCCGCCAGCGGAATCGGCGACCGCCTGATCGTGGACGACATCGCCGATACGACTGGCGACGAAGGCGAGCTTACTGAAACGCTCCTGGATGGCATCTTCGGCGCAGGCGGTTCGATCTCCTACCACACCCTGGAAAGTCTGACCGTCAATCTAGGCAGCGGTGGTGACACCTTCGACGTGCTCGGCACCCATGGCAGCATTACCAGAATCGCAACCGCAGCAGGAAACGACACGGTGGCCATCGAGCACGTTGCCGGACCGACTACGGTGGATACTGGCGCCGGCGACGACCGGGTGGATGTCGGCGACAAAGCCAGCAGCGCGGATCCATTCAACAGCGTCCTCGAGGGCGTGGTCGATGCGGCCTTGTCGGTAAGGGGCGCGGATGGTGCTCCAGCCCCATTCGCTCTAGACTTCATAGTCGATTCGATCTCGTATCTCAGCCTCTTCGATCCCGGCATCACCGAGCGAATCTTCGATATCGCGAGCCAAGGAGCGCCCGGCTTGTCTCTAGATCAGGCATGGGAGATCAAGTTGGATCAGGAAACTT
Organism: Verrucomicrobiales bacterium; assembly: GCA_047619485.1. Taxonomy (GTDB): domain Bacteria; phylum Verrucomicrobiota; class Verrucomicrobiia; order Verrucomicrobiales; family DEV007; genus JBLHKE01. Next base: position 19,144 of record JBLHKE010000005.1, read on the forward strand.
ACTCCTATGAACCGGACGGCGACGACGAGCTGGCGGACATTGCTACGGCACTCGCCGCGCAGATCGCTAACGAGCCCTGGTTCAGCGCCACCGCGGACGGCACTACCATCACCATCACCAAAGTGGGCGAGGCCGACAGGTTGAACGTCTTCGACGGCGCCGATACAACACCGAATTCGGGAACCCTAGGTGGCTCGTCAATCAGCGGGCTGGGGATCCCCGATGGAAATTTCACCTACGACGGCTTCGAAACACTGCTGCTGAACTTGGCCAACCAGCGCGACGATCTGTTCGTCCAGTCGACACACAGCGGCCAGACCACCATCGACGCTGCTGGCGGTGACGATACGGTCCGCATCCAGAACACCAGCGGGCCAACCTTGATCAAACTCGGCGGCGGCAATGATCTCGTGCAGGTGAATTACAATCGAAATGGCACGCAGACCAATACTGACGGGATCGGCGAGTTGCTGACTCTCGACGGGGAGGGTGACAGCGACCGCTTTGAAATCGGGCTCTCCGGAACCGGTTCCTCCGTCATCGACATCTTCGATACGGCGCCCATCAGCGATACCGGAATCGACGTCCTCAACATATTCGGCACGCCGAAAGCAGACTTCTTCCTGTTCCGCGCCAACAACCTCGCCGATCATGGTTCGCCCGAGCGGATCGGCATCATCTCCGCCGTGGAACTCGACGCGAACCGGGAACCGCTCGAGAATGGGAGCGTCGAACGGATCAACTACCGGAGCGGACTGGAGGGCGGCATCCGCGTCTTCGGTCGCGACGGGGACGACACCTTCATCCTAGATGATACATTTGCTTCCCTGAACCTGTTCGGCGACCGAGGGCAGGATCGGTTCCAAGTCGGCCAGATCTTCGCGTCGCCGCGCGACGGCACGAACCCGGATCACGGGCTAGCGGCGGACGAATACTTCGATACGACACTAGTCACCCAAGGATACCTGAGCAACGGGATCAGCCACACCTCTTCGCTTTACGGCGGTCCGGGTAACGATAGCTTTACCGTCTACCGCAACCGCGCCGAACTGTTCCTGTTCGGCGAGGAGGACGACGACTCGTTCCGGGTTCGCGCTTTCGTCAAGGTCAATCCCGACGATCCCAAGGCTCCCTACACGAACATCAATGGCGGCCAGGGCGCCGACTTCATCGCCTTCACCGTCAACGCGCCGGTGCGCATCGAGGGTGGCGACGGTTTCGACACCATCACCGTGATCGGCACCGAATTCGGCGACGATTTCGTGGTGACCGAGAACGGGGTGTTCGGCGGCGGGCTCTTCATCACCTACGCGGGCATCGAGAAGGTCAATGTCGATGCACTGGAGGGCAACGACACCTTCTTCATTGTCAGCACTAGCGAGAACGTGGTGGTCGAGCTCATCGGCGGCCTCGGGAGCGATACATTCAACGTATCGGGTGGCAGTGATGGCGAGCCGATCACCGTGGTCAGCAACGGCCTCGAAGGTCATACCGGCCTGATCGAGCATGCACTATCGAGCGGAGACGGGAACTATCATAACGTCTTCGTCGAAAATCTCACTGTCAGTGTCGTGGACAACGACGAGGCAGGAATCGTTGTCGACCTGCCCGGAGGTCTGATCCGGGTATTCGAACAGGTACACGTGCCCGAATCCGCGGGGGCGAGCCTGATCCAGTCGAGCTACACCATCGTGCTGACCCGCTCCCCGCGTGAGACGGTGCGAGTGACAGCCGCGCCGGTGGGATTGTCCGAGAGCACAGTGGCTGCCGGTGGCAAGAATCTGTTGCTCAGCTCCGGGATCGACCTACAAGAAGCCGCGTCCGCGCCCAGCTCTGAGCTCGGGACTACTCTCTTCTTCGACCGGACCAACTGGTTCATCCCGCAGACGATCGTCGTCTCGGCCCACCGGGAAGATGGAGTGGACGACGATTTCCTGGCCCAGGGTCGGCGCTCCGCGATCATCCAGCACACCGTGGTTGAAGGAGTCAGTGCCGACGACCGCGGCGATTACGATAATCTCGCCATCCTGAGCGTGGTCGTTGATGTCATCGATGATGACACAGCCGATGTCCTGATCGTCCAAGGCCAGGATGAAACACTTGTCTCGGAGAACGCGTCTGGAGATTTGCCTGCAACGGATGGATACCAGGTGGTACTGACGAAGGCGCCGACCGGTCCAGTCACCCTTACTTTGGGAGCCGGAGATGCGCAGATCCGGCGGTTCGAGGATCTCACCAGTGACGCGGTAACGATCATCGACGCGAACAACGCCCAGGTCGACCCGAGCTCCTTCGCGGACCGCGCCACCTACTGGATCACCATCCGGGACGCCTCGGGGGCGGAGATCGGTGCGGTGAGCCGGCCCATTTCGGGAACGGATCAGCATTCGCTCATCCTGTCCGAGCTCGCCCAATCGATCACCGATAACCTTAGCGACTTCAGCGCGCTCGTGTCGGGAGGGCTCATCGAGATCAACTCGGCGACTACCAACAACTTCACCGTAGAATTCACCCGCTTGGACCCACTCGGCGGACAGGTATTAACCTTCGATCAGAGTAACTGGTCGGATCCTCAGACCGTCACGGTAACTGCCGTCGATGATTCGCTGAGGGAGGGAGTCCACTACGACCGCATCACGCACCAGATTCTCGACTCAACCTCGCTAGAGAACTTCCTTGACCTCGACCTGGGTGATGCTCTGAGCCAGCTGATCCTCGCGATCAATAGTGATACTAGTGCCGGATATACGGCCGAGATCACGCCGGACGGTGACGACTATTTGTTAACCATTAGCGGCCCGGCGTTTGATCCCTTTATCGCGAAGGTCGAGAATCTCACGAGCTTGCTCGTCTCGGATGGCGCGGACGGAGCACAGCGGGTCATCATTGAGGAATTCATTCCGGGGACCTACCGTTTGATCCTGAAGGATGCTGAGGGCGTTGAACTACACGCCATTAGCAGGCGTGTGAACAGTGGCGATGATTCGGCCACGATCCGCTCCGCACTGCAATCCGAGATCGACCAGTTGTCCAACTTCTCCGTCCCACCCGTCGTTGGGGACGTGATCCTGATCAGCTCGACGCTGGCCGGGTTCTCAGTCGAGATTGAGCGCATTAGCACCTTGGCCGACGAACCTGCCGGAAACATCGACCCGGCGAGCATCACCAAGGAACTGAGCGCCTATGCCAACGGCACTCTCACCTTGATCAATCCGAATAAAGCGGTGGACATGACTAGCCTGTCGGACGGCACCTACCAGATCTCAATCAAGAGTACGGCAGCGAGTCCGCTGATCCTGGGCACAGCAAGCGAGACACTGACAGCTGCCAATACCGCGGAAGATGTCAGCAACTCGCTGGCCACCCAGATCAACGATATCGATGACTTCGCCGCGGTCATTGTCGGAGGCTCGCTGATCATTTCCAATTCCAAGGGCGTCGATTTCACGGTCGAAATTTCCGAGACTCTCGATGGCTCTCCGTCGCCCACCCGACTGCTGGACTCCGTTTCCGAATTCATCAGCGAAGGGGATCTCTGGGCGATCAAGCTAAACAACAAGACCTTCGTCTATGCTGCCACGGTCGGGGACTCCACCCTAGAGCACATTAAGATCGGCCTGGCGACGGTGATCAACATTGACCCGGGATTCCGGGCTCTCGTGCGAGATGCCGACGGAAGTCTATTCGTCGTGGGAGTGAGAGGGTTCTCAGTATCGGGAGTCGACGACGGCAAGGCTGCATTCAGCGGTATCGCAACCACCGACGCCTACGATGCTTTGACCATCACCCTAGCCGGAACTCCCGCGACCTGGGAGTTTTCTCTGAACGGGCTGGATTACTCCGGCAGTGACCGGAGCACGCTCGCCAGCGCTATCAACCAAGATCCGACCTTGTCCGCAGTCGTCGATGAGGATGACACCATCCGGGTGGTCGGAATCGGCTTCTCAGCGTTCTCGACCGATCCCGAGGTCGCGTTCGACGGGACACCGACAACCGATCTCGCAATCGCGATCCGGATCCGACTGGACGGCACCATCGAACCGGAACTCGGCGACTTGTGGAATATCACGCTCAATGGGCAGGACTATTTCAGCGTAGCCGGTGGTAAGAGCATTCTGCCGCCAGGCGTGATCGATGTGCGCATCACCGACGACGATGCTCCCGGAGTCCTGATCATTGAGTCTGGCGGAGACACCAATGTCACCGAGCCAACGGTTAGCGTGGTCCTGGGTAACGGGGTCATCACGTCGGTTCCGGTCTCTGCGATCGACTCCACGCTGTTGATCAAGGCGGGTGAAAATGAACAACAGGTCGCGCTCGGGACTGATGTCGGCTTCGACTATGCCTACGCCATCACTATCAAGGATGGTGCCAATGTTATCGGCCTCGTATCGGCCCGGGTCGCTGGTGGGACAGTCATCACCATCGATCCCCTGCCCCTCGCCGTATCGACGGCCGGATATTTCGCCAACGCGGCAACGGATTCATTGATTTTCGACCACACCGATTCCGGCCAACTGTTCACCTTGACCGTGGTTGAGACTCAATTCTCTATCCTTGAAACCACAAAGCACTGGGACGGCAGCGTCTGGGAGGTCGATCTCGGCGACCTGGTTCTAGGCATGCCTTACACTATTGTCTTGGATGGCACTTCCACTGCTTCGGCAAGCGACGATTTCACAAGCTTGAAGACTCAGATTGACGGGTTCGATGGCTTCACCGCCGATCTAAACGGAAACATTTTAACGATTACCAAGGGCGACGCAACCCCGTTCAACGTCAAAGCGACGCGGCAGAGCCCCCAGACCGACATCACCTCAAGCAGCGTGGAAACCGATGACGTCCGTCACCGGATCGTGTCACTCTCGCCGGACATCTTCATCTCCTCTACGCCTAGCCCTCTCGCCTTTAACACCGCCTACCTATCGATTACAACTGACATCGGAACTGATCCAATCTTGGCCATCCAGATCGACGGCAACAAAATCTCCGGAACAGCGAGCGAACTCATTGGCAGAATCACGGCGGCAGGATTGGTGGGAGAGACTGGACAATTCGTCCGATTCACTGGCGACTTTGGCGTGCAGCCACTACTAGAAAGTGAAGGTAATGATTCGTTCTTCTCTGCGCAGAACCTGGATCTGGGTAAGTGGGACACCATCGAAGATGAGGAGGTAGTCGACGCGACCGTCCCCCACCTGACGGTGAATGCGACCGGCAACGGTGAGCTAGATTACTTCTCCTTCACCATCACTGAGGCCATGTGGGACAATGCACAGGGCAGCAACACGTTCGGAGAAGCGCCGCTTACGGTTGCGATCCAGGCGACTTTCGACATCGACCACGGTTTCGAAGCAGGTGATGATTTCTGGGGCAGCAGATTCCGCCTGTTCGACGAAAGCGAACAACTACTGCTGGAGGCGATCGGATCAACGGAGATCGATCTTGGAAGCAACTCCACCTCGGACGGGTTCCTCGAGTTTGTGTTCACGATCACCTCCGAGGAACAGAAAGCGGACAAGACCTATTTCCTCGAGGTTTCGAGAGCCGATGGTAGCGGCCTGCCGGTCGGAGTTGATTACGACCTCCGAGTTTCGATCGATGAGCACCCGGTGGATAATTTCGTATTCGGCCCCGATCCGCTTTACGAGGACGAGACCGCACAGGATCCCGGTGGGGATGTCACTGGGCTAACCCAGGGGATCAATTCGGACACTTACTACTTCGACTCATTCGACGCCAACGTTGGCAATGAGGAGTTCACGGGGATCGATGGGTTCACTGGCATTTTTGATTCCAACACCCCGTACATCCGCATCCAGGGGACCGGTGACGGCACCTTCGATCTCTACGAATTCACCATCACCGACGACATGCTTGCCTCAACTCCGGTCGAGACCGAGATCATTGGGGGCGGAAACACGGTTGAGGATGGATCCACGTTCTTTACCTTCATCGACCTTGGGCTCAACGGCCGGGTTTCGGAAGGCGACCTGTGGACGCTCGGACTCCGCTATAGCGACTACCAATACCGTGCCGATGCGGATGACACCCTGGCGGATGTCGCCGAGGGACTCAAGGCGCTGCTCGAGAACGACGAGGGCTCGCGCCTGACCATCGTCACGGATGACCTGGTTTCAGCTATACCTGGCGGCCAACGCCTGACACTCGCCGATCTGGATATCGCCACCTACCGGGTCGTGCTCAAGGACGCAAGCGACAACGTGATCGGCACGGTTGCCTCCGGCATCGGCAGCAGTGGCGGAGACCCCGCCGGCGATCTGGAGACCCTGTTCGGCGACAGTGCGTTCTCGGACTTCACGATCGTGAATGAGGGAACCTCACTCGCCATCACCTCTACCGCGATCTCCAATTTCAGCTTGGTGGTCGAGAAACATCGCTACGTGGTCACCGTCACCGACGACAACCATCTGCAGATCGAGGACCCGCGCGGCTTCAACATCAAGGGACTGAACACCGATGGGCTGACTCAGCTGGTGAACTCTGCCGGGCAAATCGAGCGCTCCACGACCGCCGAACAGACCAATGGCAACCATATCCACTTCGCCACAGTCGATGTCACGTTCGATGTCACGGCCGACAAGCCGGTCAGGAATGGCGAGATCTGGTCGCTAACCATCGACGGCGTGCAGTTGGCGAATTTTGAGGCGGGCGCCGATGGAATACTGCCGAGCGTAATCGTCAGTCACTTTGCCACCGAGATCCAGAGCAAGCTGGACGATGTCAATGACCACGATCTGGTGAATATTGCGTCGGTCATTGATATGGGTGGTTTCCTAACCCTTACCGCGGTCGACCCCGATCCGAGCCCGATCATCGGGTTCACGCTCGCAGCCTCCGTTAGCGGCGCGAATCCGGCCGGTTCAGTGTTGCTGAAGGGAACACCCATCGAGTCCGAGATCGATCAGGTTGACTACGCCGAAGTGAGTTACAGAATTGCCGATGCCGACGTTCGGCGGGGCGAAGCATGGTCGTTCGATCTCGACGGGTTTTCCTACGGTGAAACGGTGGAACTTGGAGAAGCCGGGGACGCCGATTTGTGGGTGGCCTCACTGATGAGTCAGATCGACGGTCATTCGGCAGCAGCAAGCCGCGGGTTCGTCGTCACGGTCGCTGGAGACACATTGACGATCACGCGGACTACCGGCGACGGGCTCTTCACCGCCACCGCGATGAGCGTCACGGCATCGGGGAGTGGCACGCCGGATCCCGCCGCCAGCTTGCTCAGCAAGAAAATCACCATCGGCCAGACCTACAACGAGGGCGACTTGTGGACGGTCACGGTAAGGAACGGCAGCGGCCAGGTCATCGGCTCCGGCAGCCACCCCGTCGGCACGGGCGAGAACACCGCTCATATTGCGGGCGCGCTTGCCGCCAGTCTGCGCAGCGACGGCCCAGTCAACGCCGCGTTCCATGTTGCCGCCGACGCATCGGACATCTCGTTCACCCGGCTGACTAGTCCATCCACCGTCGATTTCAGTATCGAGGTGCAGGTCGCTCCCGTGGTGACCTTGATCGCGATCGAGGGACGCAAAGTCAGCTTCAACCGATCCATTGACAACGGCGATGTGTGGACCGTGACACTCAATGACAACAGCACCCCAATCGCAAACGCCTCCTGGTCTGTGACGATCGGCAGCTCGCAAACCATCGCCGGCAGTATCGAGGCCGTGGATAGCGCAGCAAAAGTCGCAGCCTATTTCGCCGAGCAAATCAATATCCGCGGCGACTTCACCGCACGTGTCTCGAGCATCGATGTTCTGGTCGCGTCCCTTGACGACCTCGTAGATCTCGAGATCGAAGTGAGCATCGATCCGGGAATCGTGCAGACGCCGCTGGCGATCACCGACCTGATGATCGCTGATGGTGACTACGATGCCAACGCGACCTACTCCGTGAAAATCGGTGCGGAGACGATCGTGCCGCCGATCCAATCGGGCGCGGATGCGGATGCACTACGGGCGGCTCTAGTTAGCGCGATCGAAGCACATTTGGATTACAGCGCGATGATTTTGCCCAACAACGACATCCGCATCATCAAGGTGGTAGATGGCACGCCGATGGGCACCGTCGAGGTCATCAAGACTGTCGTGGAGACCGATATCACCGTCATGAACGCGACCGCAGTGACCGCACCCTCGACCTATGAGGGATCCATCGAATTCGTGAACTATGCCGCGAACGTAGACTATGTGATCTCGGCATCGGTAGGCGGCACGACGGTGGTCGAAGGAACCTTTTCCTCAACGAATGCGAGCCAGGCCACCATCCTCGAAGAGCTGATCAGGAGCTTCAATGCAGACGCAACTTCCAAGGGCGCCGACATCATGGCAAGTGGTGATCCAACCAACACAACCGCGACTAGCCTGAATCTGCTGAGCTCGACCAACTACACATTCACGGCGACGCGCACGAGTGGAATGACGGTGACGACGGATCTCGACAATGTCACGGCGACCGAGGTGCCTGGCCCCACTACCCATGAGGGCTCCGTTGACTTCACATCTTATACGGAGGGAGTTCTCTATACGATCTCGGCCAGTATCGGCACCAACGTAGTCGTTGGCACACATCGCGCGAACGACGCCGATGAGACTGACATCCTCGTGGCGCTGATCAATAGCTTCAATGCGGAAGCGGCCACGAAGGGAGCCGACATCATCGCAAGTGTAGCTCCCGCCATCACCACCGCGACAAGCCTGGGTCTGCTGAGCCCAACCAGCACCTACACCTTCACCGCAACGCGAACGATCAGCACGCTTGTTGGATCCGCCGTCAGTGTCAGTTCTGGCGTGTTCGCGGACAAGATTATCATCGATCCGAATACTCCAATCTCGTCGGGGGATGGCTGGACACTGCTGCTCAGAGACGGATCCGAGGCGATCATCGCCGAAGAGTCCGAGACGGCCACCACCAACGGCTGGACGGACGCCAAGAGCGGCCTCGCGGACGGCACCGATATCGGCGGCGTGGTCGATGCCCATATCGACCTTGGCAACGGCGAACTGATCATCATCCATTCAGCAGCTCTGACCGCGTCCCTGATCATCGACCTTGCAAACGAGACCGTCGATGCCAGTGCCGAGCTGGTAAGCATCAGCGGGAGCCCGGCTATCTACACAGATGATGTCTGGACCACCGACGTAAACTCTGGCTCGGATCAGGGAACCGCTACCGTGGCCGGTTCGCTGTCCACCGTAATCGACGATCTCGTCGCCACCCTCGACACGACGGAGTTCGCGGCAGCGGTCGCTCCGGGCAACAGCTTCACCATCATGAAGGATGACGGTGGCAACATCGGTGCAGTGGATCTCGAGATCACACCAGCTTCGACAACCGTGCCGCAGCTTGATATCACCGCTGGAACGAAGCGCCTCAACGTCTCAGGAGAGGTGGCCAACAACGGTGACACCTGGACGCTGACCTACGACGGGAACATCGAGAATCAGTTCATCACGGGCGGCCCGATCACGGTCGCAACGGTGGTGAGTTCATTCATCGGCGATATCGCCGGACTGAACACAATCGACGACACGGGCGAAGCAGGCTTCACCGCCTTCTTGCTAGCAGGGACCAACGACATCGCGATCGTCCAGTTCGACGGTTCGTCATTTGGCGCATCGGTGGCGGTGACCCGCAATCCAGATCTCGGCACGGCAACCTTGCGGGGCACCCCGCATCTTGATTGGACACAAGTCGCCGCACCCGATCCAGCGTTGAATGCGGAAGTGACAGAGACTGCGAAAGTAAAAATCGACGATGTGTGGACAATCCGTGTCGACACCGAGACCTTCGATATCGTCGTGGGTCAAGATGAAGTGGGCACCAGTGGCGCCACCGTTTTGGATCTGAATCAAGTGGCAGCTGCGCTCGCCTGGGAGATCAACCAACACACCTTCTCCTTTGAGACCTCCACCCTCCACGTTATCGCTTCCACGGAGATCGGATCGTCACTCATCACCATCAGCCGCAGCGACGGACTGACGTTGCCCGTCGGCCCGCTGACCGAATTCCGTGCCAATGCCTTCGCCGGCGCAGACACGTTCCGATCGTCTGCCAGCCTGCCGCAGTGGACAGCTGACCCGTCAATCCACTACGACAGGATCACGCTGGATCTCTCCAATAACCCGTTCCGTTCGGGGAATAACTGGGTGATCACCATCGACGGTGAAGAGTTCAGCTTCCGGGCTCCGTCTGGAAGCGATAGGGGCGCTCAGAGCGCCGGAACAATCGTCGACGGATTGGCCGCAGCCATCAATACCATCGGTAGCGAACGGATGTTCGATCTCCGTGCCGAAGCGGACGCAGAGAATGGCACACTCTCGATCCTAGATCGGGCGGGTGACGACGATCCTTTCAATGTCTCAATCCATATCGAGGGCGGCATCGTGCGCGGGCTGTTCGATATTGAGAACAGTCTAAAGTTCGGATACGAGAAGCTCTTCGGATTCTACCCATGGCCTTTCCTGGCCAGTGGATCGCTGGAACTCCACGAGGTCTTCGCAGACGGTTCCGATTCCGTGAGATTGGCGGGTGACCATTTCTATGATCACGACGCAGAGAATAACCTCTCCGCGCAGGTCGCAGGCCTCCAGGACGATGGCAGCAGAACTGCGCTAGACCCGATGCTCGAGTACGAGTTCAACCATGCCGGAACTTACGTTTTGCGGGTCGGCTCATACATCGACTACTACCCGTATCAACTGGTTAGCGGGCTACCATCGAACTTCTACGGGCTGGAAGATGGGGTCAGAGGGGTCGCCGATGGCAGCCAGTATGAACTGGTGGTCTCCCTCCAGAATCACGGCACTAATTCAAATGTCATCAGCCTGGTCAACAAGCAAGTCGCGGTGCTGGACGGCGACAGCAGGGGGCTCCGCGGAACCATCGTCTCCTACGATTCCGAGTTGAACAGTTACCTGATCGCCCCCGATCTGGAGTCGCCCGTCTCCGACTGGACCAACGCCACTATCGCTGATTCGTTCGAGATCAAATTCGATCCACACGCAGAGTTCCAAGGCGCGGGCACCAGCTATCGGGACTACAGTCCGGTCATCGACAGCTACCAGGCGATCCTCACCGGCGCGCCCAATCAGGATGTGATACTAGATGTTTTATCGCAGGAAACGCGCACCCTCAATTCTGACGAGGCCTTCAACCCGGACGCCAACTTCGGAGAAAACAGGGCGGTTCAGATCAACTCCGCGACCGATCGCTTGCAGGTCGTCCTGACGAACTCGGGCGAGCAGTTGATCTCCACCTCGGGCTTCACCGACTCACTTGAATATGCTTTCAACATCGGGGCGTTCACGGCGAGCGCAATCTTTGACGATGGCGACCGTGACGCTTTCCTGCAGAGCCTAGTGGACGACATCAACCAGAACTTCACCGGCTACACCGCCTCGATCGCTGGGGACTCCATCAGAGTTGCGGGACTGCCTGGGACTGGCTTCGAGATCGAAGCGCTCGAGGATCCCCACGCGATCCGGCAGGACATCTCGGATACCACGGTTTCTCATGCAGCACCGGTCGCGGGCGAGACCTGGGTGCTCACGCTGGCGGTGGAGAGCAACGATCCTGCCTCAGTATACAAACTCGAAGACTACCGCTTCACGCATACGGTCGCTGAGAATGAGTCGCTCGGGGACATCGCCGATGCGTTTAGGATGCAGATCAAGAACTTTGTCGACGCTGATGACAATTCCATCAATTTTGAGATCGAAACTGTCGGGGCACTATCAAATCCGGCCATCACCTCCGAAAACGCGTTTGTCATCACCTCGTTGGGCACACGGCTCGACCCCAAATCCGGTGACCAGGAACCAGTGCGTTTCTTTGGCCGCTTCGAAATCCTTGAAGACAGCGCGGGCACGGTCGAGATCGCGACTGGCGTCAAAGTCGATCCTTCCGCGCAGGATAAACTGTTCGCCGTTGTTGAACTCGGCGGCACCCCACAGAAGAACGAGGAGTGGGTTCTCGTACTTGACGGGGAACGCTACTCCCATACGGTCGGCTTCCGTGAGACCCTGTCGGAAATTGCTGGGGCGATCGGTTCTCAGATTCCACAGGAAGGCCCCCCTCTCAACGATACTATCTATGATGTGTTCGTGGTGGGGCGCCAGATCAACATCCATCGCAAAGATGGCACTCCGATATCAGCCCTGTTCGAGATTGTTCAGGACAGCGCTGGAGGTGCGATCCTGACGCCGCAACTCAAATTCACCCCCGAAAATTGGAACCAGCTGCAGCGGGTCGATGTGATCGCCATCAACGATGAGGTCATTGACGGGAGCGATGCGTTGGTGTTCCCGGCCATGGAAGGACGCGTCAACGACATCCGCGGTCCGCTGATCATCGAGGGCGGTGTCAAGGTGGACGAGGAGCGGTTCCTCAATGATCCGTTCCGGCTGCCGCATGAGACCAACTACCCGCTGAGTGACGGTTTCATCGCTAGCGATGAACTTGACCCGCTCAACACACTATTCGATCCTTTCGCACAGCACATCAATCCGCTGAGTGGTGAGCGGTTCGGCTTCGATCCAAGGATGAACGACTTCCCGTTCGAGATCACCTTCTTGGACGGCGAGCCCGCACCGTTCAATATCGATGTCCTGAACCAGGGCGTCTCGGGTGAGATCCTGTCTCTGATCGATTCGCAGACATTCAAGATTAGTTTCTCCGCGACCGACTCCAGCGATAACGATAAGACTGATGGCATTTTGAGCTTCCTCGGGACACCGGCCCAGGGCGAGGCGGGGAAAATCGCATGGGAACAGCTGATATTGACCCTCGATGGCACCGCCAGGGTTGGCGAGACCTGGAAGCTGATCCTAGATCACAACCGGGATGATGTGTTCGACGACGAGCGTGCCGGGGGAACCGAGCAGGTCGAGGTCGAGGTCATGGAGGACGACACACTTGGCGAAATCGCCAAGAAGCTCGCCAGGCTCCTGGCGGAACAAACCTCCGACACGGAAGAGCCGATCTCCACAATCTACAACATCGAGACCCGGACCGGACTTCTAGGCGATGCGCGCCTGATCATCAGCCGGATTGATGGCGGAACCTTCAACTTCGGGATCGAGGTTGCAAAGTCGCCATCCGCCACGCTAGCTCAAGGCCGATTCGAAGTCTCTGGCAAGCCGGATCAGGCCCAAGGCGTGGATGGCGACGACATCAATGACATCTTCTGGACCCAAGCCGCGCTAGTCCTGGATGTGACGAATCTCGTTGCCGGCGACCAATTGACCATCAATGCGATGTCGGCCAGCTTTAATTATACTGTGCTGCAACGCGATCTCAACGCACCTGATCCCGCGAAAGCGATCAATGCGGCCTGGGCGCGGCTGATCCCATCGACCTTTACACCGGTGGTCTCGGGCTTCACGGTCACCCTCCAGGAAGACATCACGGGACGGCAAGGTGGTAACCGCTACTTCATCGCCCCGGTCAACCTGAATGTCCGAGCCACGGAATCCGAACAGGTTGATACCCTGAAGATCTTCCACAACAATAGCGCGGTCGACGATGTCGGCGTGCTTACTGCGAATCACCTAGGTGGCCTTGGCATGGGCGGAGAAACCGTCATCCGCGGCCGGGTCATCGAAGGAGGGATCACCTACGCCAACCTTGAGAGGTTGGATATCGAACTCGGCACCGGCGGCGACGACTTCACGGTGGAATCGACCCACCTAGGAACGACCTCGATCAATACCGGACTGGGCGGCGATGAGCTCAGCGTGAAGTCCGTCAGCGGGCACACCACACTCCTCACCGGCGGCGGCGATGACCATGTAACCGTTTCGAGCGACGAAGCTGTCGTTGACCAGATCGATGGCTTGCTGACCATCGATATGGGTGATGGCACCAACACGCTGAATATCGACGACAGCAGCGATTCCACCGACAACGAGGCGGTTTTGACTGACACCACACTGACAGGCTTGGACATGCCGACCTTCACTGAGATCCAGTCAATCACCGTTCAGGCCAAAGAAGGATCTTACCAACTCAGGATACCGACACTCGGGCGAGCGATCCTGCCAGCCGGGGTCGTCTCCGAGGACGGCTTCGACCTCATTTCCCTCAACTACGCCGATCCGGTGAGCCGCGTTGCCGATCAGCTACAAGCCCTCTACGGGTTCGCCGAGTTGAACGCCCAACTGAAAGTCGAAGAGGTCCGCTCCAACATCGATGTGACCTACCAGATCACCTTCATCCGCGAGCAGGCAGGCCTTCCCCAAGCAACCCTGCAGTGGGCGGAGACGATCGATCCGGAGAGCGATCTCCCACTAACCGGGCTCCTTCCCAACCCAGGCGCATCCGCTGACGTCACCGTCCGGACGCTGCGCGATGGCAGCGAGGCCCCCGGCCTCAACACCGTGCAGACCCTGACCGTCGATGCGACGAGTGGCTACTTTACCATCTCGTTTCCAACCTTCGACCTCGAAGGTAACCCAGTCTACATCGAGTCCGCCCCAATTCCCTACAACGCGGATGTGAATACGTTATTGGATCATGCCTTCCTCCGCAGTCTCGCGAAGGGTTCGGAAGGAGGGATCCTGAATCCGATCCTCAATCCGAACAATTACTTCGATAACCGGCCCTTCACGGAAAACGTGGCGGTGTCCCAATTCGGAACCACCTTCCATATCACCTTCCAGGGCTCGGCATTCTCCCGCCTGATCGACCCGGCCGATATCGACACCACGAACCTGATAGGAACGGTTGAACTGAGAACCCTCACCAACGGGATCAACTACTACGGGGTGGACACACTGAATATAAACCTCGGCGCCGGCGACGACGTTTTCAACGTGCAAGGCACCGCCGATGGCACGGTGACCAACATCAACCTCGCGGACGGGGATGACCGGATCTACGTGTCCTCCGAGGCCGATGTCGGAACCGAGCATTCTCCGGACTTCCTGCGTGGCGATCTCGGTGGCATCAAAGGCACCCTGCATCTCAACGCCGGTAAGGACAAAAACCTGCTCATGATCAGCGACGAGGCCAACCTCGATGGCAGAGGCACTTTGGCCGATCCGGCTACCATCTCCGACACAGGCGTCAACGATATCAAAATCACGGGCCTGGCGCCCGCGCTCATCACCTACGGAGCCGATGAACTGGATGGTAACTTCGCCGGCGGCATCACCTACTGGACTGGCTTCGGCAACGACGTCATCACGATCAACGACACCCACCTTCGCTCCGATGTCCGCACCGTAACCACGCTGAATACCGGCTTGGGCAATGACGAAGTCACCGTCAATCTCAATGACGGCGAAGATGGCTTCTTCGTGCTCAACACCCAGGGGCCTTACAACAACCGGCTGGTGCTACCCGGCCTCTCAGGCGGAGATCACAGGATCCCGGCTGATGAAGTGAGAGTCTTCGTGGGCGGGGTCGAGTTAGGCGCTGATGAATTTGTGAGCCACATCGAGAACAACCATGTTGGCCTGTTCCTCGGTTTCGAGCTTGGCGATCAGACCGAGGTGAGGGTTGAGGTTCGCGGCACCTCCTTGAAAAGAGCGTTCGTGGATGACAACACCGATACGGCGCAATTGATTGCTGACCTGATCGGGAACACACCCAATCTCATTCGACTGAATGGTCGGTTGCTCGATCCGGCGGAATTGGAACAAGCGGACTTTAAACTGTTGCCCGGCGATTTAGTGGTCACGGAGTCCTTCGACCCAGCGGAGGCGACTAACTTTACCTTGGCGCAGACTCCGGATGAGGACGCCGACAAAGTGATTGCCTCTGCATCGACGCTACCGCTCATTATCTTCGGTGGCCAAGGCGAAGACAAGATTACCGGCGGCACTGGCGGAGACATCATCTTCGGCGACCGTGGCCGCGTGTTCTACTTCGACGAGTCCGGAACTATTCCGGTTCTCGCGAATACCCAGATCACCTCGCCGGACGACTTGATGAATCTACAGAGCGATGCTGTCACTGTCCTCGGTGGCGGCGGACCCGGCGATAAGACCGACGGCACACTCCGACCCGTCAGCCTCGTGTTCACCGTCGATTCCATCATCGGCGACGCCGATAGAATTCTAGCCGGCGTCGGAGCTGACCTAATCCTCGGCGGAATCGGAGCCGATACCATCAAGTCCAATACCGGCGAGGACGTCGCTGCGGGTCGACCTGACGGTAACAATATCGTCTTCGGCGACAACGGATTTGTCGATTACGTCCTGGCCGATGGCACTCACTCCGACATCGACCGCATTTGGTCGCTGTCCCCTGACGTCGGCGGGAGCGATCACATCACCACCGGTGAGGGCGACGACATCATCGTCGCGGGTGAGGATGGAGAGCTTTTCGACGACCGGAGCAACCACATCCTAGTTGCCGACACCACCCGCGGCGATGGTGATACGGTCATCGCAGGCAACGGCTCGAACATCGTATTCGGGGACAATGGTCGAATCACGGCGGCGGCCAGCAACCTCTCGCGCTTCGGCACGCAGCCGATCACACTCGGCCTAGTCGAAACGATCGAATCGCTGATCGGTGGCTCCGACACGATAACGACGGGCCTCGGACAGGACATCATCCTCGGGGGCATCGACGCCGACCTCATCACCGCTAACTCCGGCGAGTACGAAACCAATGCCTACCCTGAGGCCGACGCGAACAACATCGTCATCGGCGACTCCGGCTACATCGACTGGACCGCAGCGGATCCCAATCGTGTCTACACAGCCCAAACGCCAGCTAGAGCCTCCCTCGGAGGCGACGACACCGACGCGGAGGATATCGACCGCATCTTCAGCACCGACCCGGACCACGGCGGCGACGACGACATCACCACCGGTGACGGCAACGACATCATCATCGGTGGCGAGGACGGCGAGAACGTCGTTGATGTCAGCGTCACCGGCCACACC
>JBLHKE010000006.1:0-34946 GCA_047619485.1 Verrucomicrobiales bacterium
CAGCCGGACAGACCGGCAAGCTAGACGATCCGGACGAGGACGGCGCGCCCAATTTTCTCGAGTTCGCGCTCGGCGGTAACCCACAGCTCTCCGATCCGGCTGCGATGGTAGAGTTCACGGACGAGGGCGGATACCTAACATTGACCTATAACCGCGCCATCGGTTCGATCGGACTGGTGGAACTGATCCCGCAGATTTCTGGAGACGACGCTAACTGGAACGGCGGCGCCAGCCTGACCGTTCGAGAATTGCTCAGCACAGCGGCCGGATTCGAGACATGGAAAGTGCGCGATGCCACCCCGATCGGAATCGGCGACCGACGCTTCATCAGAATCCGTGCGAGCTGCACGGATGGCTAGACGATGAAACGTTGCCTCGCCTCGCCTGCCTCCTGGTTGCTCGCGATTCCGGTAGGGTTCTGGGGATGGCACCACGAGCGGCGCATCCTGCGCACCGGGCGCGAGTTGACCCCGGAGGAACTCGCCGACGCGAGCGCTGTTGGCGTGGTCGCTCCAGAGCGCCTGCGCGTTCTACCCGTCGAGCGCGTGCCGAACCCGTTCGACCGGGTCTCTGGCTTGGTCGCGAAATTGACTGGTTACTCGATTTTCAATCCGGCCGGGATGACCCTGCGCTACGGGGTGTTCACCGTGGATGCGCTCGAGCACGACCGGGGCCTGCTCGCCCACGAGTTCGTGCACGTCGCCCAGTATGAACGCTTCCAGATGTTCGGCTTCATGCGCCGCTACATCTTCCAATGCCTCGCCGATGGGTATCTCGAGGCGCCGATGGAGATCGAGGCGCGCGAACTCAGCGACCGCCTGCTGGAAGCCTAGCTCCAAGACTTTACGCTACGGCGCTACGCGCGTCTCCCCGTCGGGGAGATTTCTTGAACGAGGCGCTCCACAGCGAACCGGCCAAAATGCAACCCAGACCGAGAGCGACCAGCATGGGCGATTCTAACAGGAATTTGCCCGACGTGATCGTCGCCCCACCCAGCAAGCACAGCAAGAAAGCGCCGTAGCGCCCGCGCGCCCGTGCCCGTGAAAACAGCGCAGCCAGATTAACCAGCAGCAGCCCAGCCATCAGTGGCAGCAACCACGGCTGGTAAGGGATCTGGATCGAAATCCCGACCGAGCCGAGCGCACTCATGTAGGCAGCCCAACAGAACGGGCACTTCGGGGCGATGGCGAGCATGAAACTCGGCAACAATCCAAACACGCTCGAGGTATGACGCAGCGGTCGCCGCTCGTCGCACCTGCAACCACCCCCCCCTCCGGCTGCTGGCACAGCAGCCTCGGCGATCGGCTCTTCTGAATCTAGGTGAAGCACGCAGGCAGCCTCCAACATTTACCCGGGAGAAACAAGCTGGCTCCACTGATCGACCCCGTTTCGCAACAAAATGTGCGGATGTCAAATCAAACGGCGCACAGCCCACAGTCCTCTTGAGAACTAGCAAAATGTGCATATCCAAGCCCAAGCCCTGCATAGCACTTGCGAGTGCATCTGGCATGGTTGGACGCCGTGAAATCCCTCTCACCAACACCCGAAATCAAACGCCCCGCGAGATGAACGTCATCGCGTTGACCATCTTCATCAGCCTGGTCCTCGCACTGCTATTTATCGCACTGTTCATCGGAGACCGCTTCAACGCACGCTCCGGTAGCCTGGAGCAAGATTCCCTACTGCCGCTCGACGGCGACGACGATACCAACCAAGACAAAGATGCAGACCGAAAAAGTAACGATTGAGTTCGAAGACAAATCCGTGAGGATGTTCCTGATCGCCACCGTGATCTGGGCCATCGTCGCCATGCTCGTCGGCGTGCTGGTCGCCTCGCAGCTGAACTTCTGGGAGATGAACGGCAAGTTCATCCAGTGGATCACCTTCGGCGCATTCAAAACCGAGGGGATCGAGTTCCTCAGCTTCGGCCGCCTGCGCCCGCTGCACACCAACGCCGCAATCTTCGCCTTCGTCGGCAACATGATTTTTGCCGGGGTCTACTACTCCACCCAGCGACTCTGCAAATGCCGCACCGCCTCCGACCTACTCACCATGATTCACTTCTGGGGCTGGCAGTTGATCATCGTCTCCGCAGCCGTCACCCTCCCCGCCGGCTTCACCCGCGGTAAGGAGTATGCCGAACTCATCTGGCCGATCAACATCGCGGTCGCCCTCATCTGGGTCGTCTTCGCCATCAACTTTTTCTGGACTCTCAAGAAGCGCAACGAGCCGTCGCTCTACGTCGCCCTGTGGTTCTACATCGGCACCATCATCACCGTGGCGATGCTCTACATCGTCAACCACCTGCAGATCCCGACCTCGCTCACCCACGCCTACCCGATCTTCGGTGGCGTGCAGGACGCGCTCGTCCAGTGGTGGTACGGGCACAACGCGGTGGCCTTCTTCCTGACGACCCCGATCCTCGGCATCATGTATTACTTCCTGCCGAAGGCAGCTGGCCGCCCGGTCTACTCCTACCGGCTGTCGATCATCCACTTCTGGTCGCTCGTCTTCATCTACATCTGGGCCGGCCCGCACCACCTTCTGAACACCTCGCTACCACAGTGGCTACAGATGCTAGGCATGTTCTTCAGCCTGATGCTATGGGCTCCATCCTGGGGCGGCATGCTCAACGGACTGCTCACCCTGCGCGGCGCTTGGGATAAACTCCGCACCGACCCGGTGATCAAGTTCTTCGTCGTCGGTATCACTTTCTACGGCATGTGCACCTTTGAGGGACCACTGCTCGCCATCCGTGCCGTGAACTCGCTCTCGCACTACAGTGACTGGACGATCGGCCACGTGCACAGTGGCACGCTCGGCTGGAACGGCTTCATGGCCGCCGGCATGATCTACTGGCTCGCACCACGACTCTGGGGCACCAAACTCCACTCGATCCCGCTGGCGAACATGCACTTCTGGCTCGGGCTGGTCGGCATCCTCCTCTACGTATCTTCAATGTGGGTGTCCGGCATCATGCAGGGTCTGATGTTAAACGAGACCAAGGAAGCTGGCACCATGCTCGCCAACCCGGACTTCGTCAAAACGCTCAACGCGATCCGCCCGATGATGCTCGCCCGCCTCTTCGGCGGCTTCCTCTACCTCGCCGGCTTCATCCTGCTGGCTTACAACTTCTTCCGCACGATCGCCTCCGGGAAACCGGTCACCGAGACGCGCGAGGTCGCCCTGCTGAATAAGAAGGAAGCCGACGCCGACCAGATGGGATTGATCGAGATGCTGCGCTCCGAGCCGGTGCTCTACACTCTCATCGGCTGCGTGCTGCTGATCCTCTGGTTCTTCCTCCCACCGTATGCCAACGTCGCCTCCCTCGTGGCAGCGATCGTCCTCGTGGTGATGGCCATCGCCGCCTTCCGCCGCACCAAGGGTGGCTGGGGTGCCTGGTACGACCGCCTGCTCGAGAACTGGATGCCGTTCAGCGTGCTCGCCTTCGTCGCCGTGGCGATCGGTGGTGCCGTGCAGATTATCCCGACGATTACGGTCAATAGCGCGAAGAACGTCGAGGAGCGCCTGCAGGTGCCCTACACGCCGCTGGAACTCGCCGGCCGCGATATCTACGTCAGCGAGGGTTGCTACAATTGCCACTCACAGATGATCCGCACGATGGTGCCCGATGTTTTGCGCTATGGGGCGAAGGACGGTTACTCGCGCCTCGGCGAATCCACCTACGATCACCCGCACCAATGGGGTTCGAAGCGCACCGGTCCTGACCTCGCCCGCGAGGGCACCAACGACCCGCGTAGCAACAGCTGGCACTTCCGCCACTTGGTCGATCCGCGCCAGGTGACCGAGGGATCAAACATGCCGTCTTACCCGTGGCTGGTCGAGCAAAAGGCCGACCTCAAAGCCTTGCCGAAGAAGCTCAAGGTGCAAGCGATGCTCGGTGTCCCCTACAAGCCAATGCGCAAGGATGAGATCCAGGCGCTCGCCATCGAACAGGGCATGGTCATCTCAAAAGACCTCAAGACCTTCGGCATCTACGTCGAGCCTGACGCAAAGATCGTCGCAGTCATCTCCTACCTACAGAAGCTCGGCACCTTCGAGCAACTCGACAAGGAGGGTGATCCGGTGCCCGTGCAAGACCTCAAACCTGGCGTCCCTGACTCCCTCCGTCCGACTGCCAACCCGAAACCCTAACATTTCCACCAATACGTCATGTTCAAACGAGTCTTATACGAAGAGTGGCACACGCTCGTGCCGATCATCTCATTCATCCTCACCTTTGGGGTCTTCCTTTACTTCGTCGTGAAGGCGATCCGCCTGAAGCGCGACGAGACTAGCCACATGGCGTCGCTGCCCCTCGACTTCGACGAAGCAACCAACAGCAAGGAGAACCAAGATGCCTGACACCAACCAGAAACTAGAACCCGGCGAAATCCGCCTGCGCGACCACGTCTACGATGGAATTCAGGAGTACGACCAGAAGCTGCCAAACTGGTGGCTGTGGACTTTCTACATCGCCATCATCATCTTCGTCATCTACTGGTTCCTCTACTATCAGGCAGGGATGTTCCGCACCGACGGCCAGCGCATCGACGGCGAGATGGCACGCATCGCCACCGTCAAGGCGGAGCGGCTTGAGAAGATGATGGGCGAGATTGATGACGACGTCCTCTGGGAAATGAGCGCCAACAGCAAGATGACTGGCGAGGGTGGCAAACTGTTCGCCACCAACTGTAAAAGCTGCCACGCACCCGACCTCGGAGGGTCTAGTTCAGGTCCGATGTACACCGGCCTGCCGCTCAATGACGCGGAGTGGAAATACGGCGGAACCCCGATGGCCGTCCTCGGCACCGTCATGAATGGCTCGCCCGACAAGACCAAGGGAATGCCTGCCTGGGGCGGAACGCTCGGCCCGAGCAACGTCGCCAAGATCGTCTCCTTCGTCATGAGCCACCACGACAAACCGGCTGCAGTTGAGACCCCTCCAGCGCCAGCCGTAGAATAGCACCAAGCCCGTGAGCGACTCCAAGAAGAACCTGAAGCGCCCGAACCTGACCTCGGTCACCACGATCAATGAGGACGGCTCGCACTTCACCCTGCACCCCGCAGATGTAAAAGGGCGTTTTACTTTCGCTCGGCGGGTCTTCGCCCTGACGATCTTGGCAATCTACGTGCTGTTGCCGTGGATCAAGATCAACGGCCACCCGGCCATCTTCCTCAACGTCGCCGAAAGGCGCTTCCACGTATTCGGGCTGACTTTCCTAGCCCAAGATCTGTGGCTGGCGTTCTTCCTGATCAGCGGCCTCGGCTTCACCCTGTTCTTCGTCACCTCCCTCTTCGGGCGGCTGTGGTGCGGATGGGCGTGTCCTTACACCCTGTTCCTCGAACATGTCTATCGCCGTATCGAACGCTTCATCGACGGCGATGCCACCGCACGCCGTAAGCTGGATCGCGCCGCTTGGAACGGGCAGAAGATCACCAAACGCGTGATCAAACACGGGCTGTATCTACTGACCTCAGCGATCATCGCACACATCTTTCTCTCCTACTTCGTCTCCCTTCCGGGACTCTACCAATTCATGCATGAGTCACCATCCAAAAACTTCATGCCTTTCGCCATCGTGGCGTTCATCACGGTCGCCTTCTACGTCGGGTTCAGCTGGTTCCGCGAGCAGTTCTGCATCATCCTCTGCCCGTACGGTCGCATCCAATCCGCACTGACGGACGACGACACCACTGTGATCGGCTATGACGAAAAACGCGGCGAGCCACGCGGGAAAAAAAGTACCGAGGGGGCCGGCGACTGCATTAACTGCAACCGCTGCGTGCAGGTCTGCCCGACCGGCATCGACATCCGCGACGGCCTGCAGATGGAGTGCATCGGTTGCGCCGCCTGCATCGACGCCTGCGACGACATCATGGACAAGGTCAAGCGCCCGCGCGGACTGGTGCGCTACGATTCCTACAATGGTCTCAAGGGAGAGAAACGCCGTATCCTCCGCCCGAGGATCATGGTCTACACCCTCCTGCTCGCCTTTGGGGCAACGGTGCTCACCTTCGCTTTGACGAAAGTCCACGACACCGACATGACCCTCGCCCGCATGCGCGGCATGCCCTACTTCGTCAGCGAAGACTCCGTCCGCAACCAGTTCCAGGTGCAACTTGTCACTAAACGCAACGAGGAGACGACGTTCCAACTCGAGATCGTAGACCCGCCCGAGTGGCTCCGAGTCAGCGGGCTCGACACCCCCATCGTGGTCACCGGGCAAGGCGATGAAAAAATCACGCTCGTCGTCATGGTTCCCCGCGACAACTACACCGGTCAGATCGACCTGAAAATCCGCTCGACCTCCCAGCCGGGCGGCACGGTCATCGAGCGCAACCTAGAATTCCTCGGCCCCGACCCGCGCCTGTTCGAGGAACTCGCAGAAGAAGATGAAAACAAAAACCCCACTCAATAGAAATGAAATGGCTTCAGAAGAGACCCTGGTTGTGGATCGTTCTAGCGTTCATACTACTGATCAGCGCGTGGTCGGTGCTGATAACGATCGCACTGAACAACCAACCGGAGAAGATCCCGGTAACTGTGAAAGAGAAGGCGACAGCAGCAGCGGATGCGGTTGCTCAGGAGGAGGAGGAGGAGTAGCTCCAATACCAGCCACGGTCGAGCAGATCACCTGCGGGCACTGTGGCACCCAATTTGCATCGGACGAGGCATCCGGAAAATTCTGCTGTGGCGGCTGCCGCGAAGCCTCGATGCGGATCAAGCGCGCGGGGCTCGGAGAATTTTACCGCCTCAAAGGAAAATCGGTGGCCAATCCGGTCAAGTCCGTGGTCTTCCAAAAACGCGATGCTAGCTGGTTCGATGAGGCCGTAGCCGAAGCAGAATTGGAGGCCGGAAATGATGCTCCCCAACTCGAGTTTGATGTCCAGGGAATCTCCTGCGTCGGGTGTGTCTGGCTGATCGAGCGAATTTTTTCGCGCCAGCCAGGCGCACTACGCATCGACGTGAACGTGCAACTCGGTAAAGCGACCATGCGCTGGGCACCTGGGAAGTTCGATGCGGCCAAATTCGCCGATGAATTACAAAAACTTGGCTACCCGATCGGCCCCTGGTCGGATGAGAAGCGCGGAGCGAGCACCACCGGCCTCGCCTTTCGGCTCGGCGTCTGCGGTGCGCTCGCCATGAACACAATGGCCTTCACCCTGCCGCGCTACCTCGGCATGGCGACCGACTTCGCCTTCGCCGGCGTCTTCCAGGTGGT
The DNA here is from genome assembly GCA_047619485.1 of Verrucomicrobiales bacterium. Lineage (GTDB taxonomy): Bacteria > Verrucomicrobiota > Verrucomicrobiia > Verrucomicrobiales > DEV007 > JBLHKE01. The sequence goes on from JBLHKE010000006.1 coordinate 7,227, forward strand.
CATCGTCATCTCGGCGACGCTCTCCCTCCTGATCGGTGGCAGCTATTTTATCGCCCATGCCATCCGCGCACTGCGCGCTCGCAGCCTGCACATGGACTTGCCGATCTCGCTCGGTATCATTGCCGCCTACGCCGGTTCAGCGGTCGGCCTGGCGGCGGGTGTCGAGGGACTGCTCTACTTCGACTTCGTATCGGTGTTCATTTTTCTGATGTTGCTAGGGCGCTGGGTGCAGCAGGCGGCCATCGCCAAAAACCGTAACCGACTCCTGGGTTCCAGTGGCGGCATGAAATCAGTCGAACGTTCGGCCGATGGCGAAAAACTCGCGGTCGCTGAGATCGGGGTCGGTGACGAATTCCTCATCGGCACGGGAGCCATGGCGCCGGTCGCCTGCGAGTTGCTCGACGGCGAGGCGGAGGTCAGCCTCGAGTGGATCAACGGCGAACCCGAGGCGCGCACGATGAAGGTTGGTCGCCGTGTGCCTGCCGGCGCGGTCAACATCACCCGCGCAAAGATGCATGTTCGCGCCCTCGAGCGCCACGACGACTCGCTGCTCGCGAAACTCGTCGCCGAGGAGGCACCGCGCGCCAACCGCAACCCGCGCGTGGAGAAGCTGCTGCGCCTCTACCTCGAACTCGTGCTGCTGTTCGCCTTCGCCGGCGGCATCGGCTGGCTCGCCAGCGGTGCTGGCCCCGGCGCGGCGCTGCAGGTATTTATCTCAGTGTTAGTCGTATCGTGCCCGTGCGCCCTCGGCCTCGCCCTGCCGCTCGCCGATGAGCTGGTGGTCTCTAAATTACGCAAGATCGGCCTGTTCGTCCGCTCCGCGGATCTGTGGGGTCGACTCGCCAGCGTGCGGCGCATCGTATTCGACAAGACGGGTACCCTCACCCTCGAGGTTCCAGAGCTGGAGAACACCGAACTACTCGACAATCTAGACACGGAGTCGCTCGGGGTTCTGAGCACCCTCGTTGCGGACAGCCTGCATCCGGTAGGGAAATCCCTGCGCGAGTGCCTCGCTGCACGTGGCGAGTTCGCACCACTCCCGACCGCGACCGAAGAAGTCGTCGGTCAGGGCGTTGCCCTCGTGGACGAAAAAGGTCAACGATGGCAGCTTGGTAAACCCGGCTGGGCCGCCGAGTCCGAGGCTGATTGCATTTTCACTCTCGACGGCAGAACCCTGGCGGGCTTTCACTTCCAGGAGGGCTTCCGCCCCAAGGCGTGTCAAGAACTCGCAGCCCTCCGCTCCTCCGGCACCGAGATTTTTGTCCTCAGCGGAGACCGCAAAGAAAAAGTCAATCGCCTCGCGAGGATGCTCGAACTCCCACCAGAGAATTGCCTCGGCAGCCTCGACCCGGAGCAGAAGGCGACCTGGTTGCGCGAGCGGGTCGGCGATGGCGGCACCCTGTTCGTCGGTGATGGAGCCAACGACAGTCTCGCCTTCGACGAGGCGACCGTGCGTGCTACCCCGGCGATCGATCTCGGTGTCCTCGAGAGCAAATCGGACTTCTACTTCCTCGGCCGCGGCCTCGGTGCGATCCGCGCGGTATTCGATGCTGGCAAACGCCGTGCCGCCGCCGTGCGCACCGTCGCCACCTTCGCGATCAGCTACAACCTGATCGCCGTCGCGCTGTGTCTCGCAGGGTTGATGAATCCCCTGCTCGCCGCCGTGCTCATGCCACTGAGCTCAATCGCCACCCTGATCATCGTGGGCACCCGCCTGCGCAACCTGTAGTGAATTTTGATTTTCCAAACACCCCAGATGGGATTTAACTTACGCCCAATGCCTGCTACTTGGAACAATCCCGGCGGATCACTCGAGGGCTTCGAGGAGCTGACCGAAGAACTCATCAACACCGCACGGGTCGTGGTCTTGCTGCTCGACGCCAGCGCCAAGATCGTGCAGTTCAACGCCTTCATGGAGCAGATCAGCGGCTACAAAACCTCCGAAGTCGCCGGGAAAGATTGGTTCGACACCTTCATCCTTCCCGAAGACGAAACTGCTACCCGTGCCGTTTTTGATCGTTCGATCGGGGGAGATTCGGTGATCGGTCACATCAATCCGATCGTAGCAAAGGACGGCACGTTGAAGGAGATCGAGTGGTTCGAACGCACACTAGTCGACGCGGACGGCAAGGTTCAAGGCCTGCTGGTGGTCGGCCGCGACATCACCGAGCAGCTCTCCACCGAATCCAAACTGCGCGATTCCGAAGAGCGTGCCAGCGCCGTCCTGGAGACCGCAGTCAACGCCATCGTCACCATGGACGAAACGCGGATAATCTGCTCGGTAAACTCTGCTACCGAAAAAATGTTCGGCTACCGCGCGGAGGAGATGATCGGCCAAAATGTCAAAATCCTGATGCCGCCACCCTACCGGGAAGCGCACGACGGCTACGTTGAAAATTATGTCTCGGGGGGTGAGAAGAAGATCATCGGGATTGGGCGCGAGATCGTCGCGCGACGCAGGGATGGCTCGACCTTCCCCGCCGACCTCTCAGTCGGCGAGGCCGTGCTCGAGGATGGCTCACGACTTTTCACCGGCATCCTCCGCGACCTGACGGCTCGCAAGCGGCTCGAGGAGAGGATCCTCGAGATCAGCGAGGAGGAACAACGACGCATCGGTCGCGACATCCACGACGACCTCTGCCAGCAGTTGGCCGGGATCGGCTGCCTCGCACAGGTTCTACAGAAACAACTCACCGACGATGGCAACCAGGCCGCCGATGGCTTGGCAGAAGTCGTGCAAATGGTCAGTGAGGCGAACGCCCGCGCACGTGAGATGTCGCGTGGCCTCGTGCCAGTGATCCGGGAATCCGACGGGCTGGCAACCGCACTCTCCGAAATCGCCTCCCGCACGACCCGGCTGTTTGGGATCAAGTGCACCTTTTCTACCCCGCGCCCAGTCTTCTTAGACGACAACAAATTTGCCACACAGCTCTTCCGAGTCGCCCAGGAAGCCGTCTCGAACGCCTGCCGTCACAGCGGCGGCGACCGCATCGACATCACGCTCGAACGCAAGTCCGGTGAGCTATTCCTCAAGGTGCGGGACAACGGCAAGGGGCTGCCAGCAGCCGGTGCCGAGCGCACCGAGGGACTCGGCTTGCTGACGATGGACCACCGCGCGAAAATGCTAGGCGGCCAGTTGAATTTCGCACTACCCCAAGGCGGAGGCACCGAGGTCGTTTGCCGGGTGCCCGACCATCACGAGAAAAGGAAGGAGCCATGAAACGCAGTGTCTTAATCGTGGACGACCATCCGATCATGCGCCGCGGCGTCGTGTCTCTCATCGGGGTGGAAAAGGATCTGGAGATCACCAGTGAGGCTGGCACCGCAGCCGAGGCGATAACCATTCTCGAATCGATCGACCTACCAGACCTGGCGATCGTCGACCTTTCCCTCCCGGACAAAAGCGGCCTCGAATTGACCAAGGACATCGTCGCCCTCTACCCCGATCTCAAGGTTTTGGTGATGTCGATGCACGAAGAATCACGCTACTGCGAACGGGTGCTGCGCGCCGGAGCTCGTGGCTACATCATGAAGGAGGCGGCGGCAGAAAATCTCGTCCGTGCCATCCGCCGGGTGCTCGACGGACAGATCTACGTTTCGGACTCGATGTCATCCAACCTGCTCGAGATTCTCGCTGGCCGCCGACCGACCTCCGAGTCATCACCGATCGAACGCCTCACCGATCGCGAAATCGAAGTCTACGAGTGGATCGGTCGCGGCAAAGGCAGCCGCGAGATCGCCTCTCAGCTGAATATCAGCATCCGCACCGTCGACGCCCACCGCGCCCACCTGAAAGAAAAGCTTGGAGTAAAAGATAGCAACTCCCTAGTACGCAGCGCCGTAAAGTGGGTCGAGAGCGAGCAACCTGACCGGGTGCGCTAGGTACAAACGTACGCAATTTGCGTACGGGCAGTACAGCAGCCCTACGAATAGTCAGAAAATTCGAGTCGGAGTAGCTTTTGAGTATGAATAATATCACCTCTGCTCAGACCTTTGCCTCTCTCAAGAATTCGAAGCTGCTCAAAGCCTACTCAGCCGCCTTCCAAGGTGCCACTGGGCTCGATCTGAGATTGGAGTTTGACCCACCAAGTGACAACGCCGTCCCGGTGATGATGCGCGACACCGCCGTCGCCTATCTCCAGATTATCCCCATCCCAAATGAAAACGCGGCTGCTACCAGCCGCTTCCAATCGGCTCTGATCCTTGTAAAAACCTTCGCCCACCAGCTCGGAGAACTCGTCGGCCGGCTCCTCCTTGAGCAACAGGCTGCGGAACCTGCCTCGATCGCGAACGCGAAACGCTACATCATCGCGAACCTCGACGACCCCCTCAAGCTCGACACCGTCGCCGCGCAGGTGAAGGTCAGCCCGTTCTACTTCTGCAAGCTGTTCAAGAGCACCACCGGCATGACCTTCACCGAGTTCGTCAATCGTCAGCGCGTCGAGCGCGCCAAGCGTCGCCTACTCGACCCGGCGCAGCGCATCACCGAGATCGCTTACGAGATCGGCTACCAGTCGCTGAGCCAGTTCAACCGCAGCTTCCACCGCATCGTCGGCGAGTCACCAACCCAGTTTCGCAAGCGCATGGGTGTTGGCAAAGTCAGCCGCCGCCTGGTGGCATAACGCACTCGCTACGGAATTACGAACCTAGTCCTCTACGCCGATCTTGAGTTCATCGCTGTTCGCCCTCAACTCTGGCGCATACATCGCCTCCGCCCTGGTCGGCAGGGCGCTGAACTTCCCGGGGATTTCAGCGCGCAAACGGTAGCTCATGCTGTGCTTGCCCCGTGCCAGCGCCTGCACGAATAGCGCGACTTTCTGATCGCGATACTCCACGTAGGCACCCATACCGTTCGCAGCATAGCCGCTACGCACCTCGACCGACTCGAATCCGGCCGGCTTCGGATCCTCGAACAGGATGTATTCGTAGTCGTTCTTGCTCTCGACGATCAATTCGACCTCGACCAGGTCACCGCTCTTGAGCACCTCGCCGTCTTTGATCAGCACTCGCTCGAATTTCTCGACCTTCTGCCCGACCGATTGCCCGTGTGCGCCAACGACTTTGATCTCTTTGTCAGCTGGCACCAGCTTGTAGTACTTGCGCTCGACTTTGATCTCGAGACCGGCTTTGGCGATCCGATCCTCGAGGGTGAAGTTCGTCAGATACGCATTGTAGTAGATCGGACCCGTGCCTGTTTTGCGCAGTTCGATCTTGTGGCTACCGGTAGTGACCGCGTCGCCACGTAGCACCAGCTTGTTGTCGAAAGTGAACAAGTTCGACTTGTCGACCTTGACCTCTTTCATGACTTTTCCGTCGACCAGGACCTCCACCGTCAGGTCGGGCGAATCCTCCTTGCTCGCCTTCAGGTAGTCGGCGATCGCCTCGATGCAGATCGCCGTGTCACGCGTGCTGTTCCAGTAGGTGGCGTGCTTGCGGTTGTTGATCAGGTATTTCACCAAGCCGCTGGCCTGCTTGCTCTCCGGCTTCACTCGTGCGAGCAACTTCAAGTAGTAGCCCTGCGCCTCATACTCGCTGCCATACCAATACCACCAGTAGCCGCCGTTTTGCAGTCGCAGGTAAGCGGTCTGGTTCTCGTCGTCGATTTCCAAGAACTGCTCGATGTTGCGGATCAGCATGTCACGCTTCTCGTCCTGGCCGATCGTGTCCAAGGCCAGGCCAAACATCGCCTTACCGTAGACCGCGAGGTGATTTCGATCGCGATACAGAAGATCGCGCATGCCGGCATTCGCCTTGTCCCCGTCGCAGAGCACCATGAAGACGAAGGCGTCGAGGTTGCCCGCCAGCTGTTTTTTGCGCTGCTTGTTCTTCTTGCCCCAGTTCTTCAACGCAGCGACCTCCGCCGCCTGGTGGCGCTCGAGCCACTTCAGCCCGCTCGCCAACACACCTGCATCGATCGCCACGTCATTCGCCTTGGCGATCTGCAAGCCGTGTACCACATACGCCGTCGTGTGCGGATACGAGTTCTCGCGATGACCCGAGAACCAACCCCAACCGCCATCGCTGTTCTGCATCGCAGTGAGGCGCTGCACACCGTCTTTGACCATCAGCGCGACCTCCTCCTCGTCCCACACTGGGTTGTGCTTGAAGCGCAGCCAGTCTTTGGCACGTTTTTTGTCGTCGCCGATCTCCTGCGGATTGAGGTTCGTTCGCTTGTTTTTCACGTCAGCGAGATCGATGCCCATATCGAGCAGAATTTTCTGCGTGATCACCGTCGGCAGAAAACGCGACAGAGTCTGCTCGGTGCAACCGTAGGGGTAGCTGGCGAGATAGGGCAACGCATCGACCATCGCGCCGGCCACGGTCGGCGAGTAGCGGATCTCCAATACGCTTTCGGCCACTCGGCGCTCGGCCGGCACCGTGATCTCAAAACTACCCGACGCCTCCTCAGGGCGCACGGCACCACTGTAGGACTCCGTCTTCAACATGCCATGCACCAGTACTGGGTAGGTCATCTGCATCGCGTCCGACTCCTCATCGGTGATCGCCTTCATCGTGATCAGCGCCTGACCTTCCTTCAGCGCAGTTACCCGCCAGTCAATCCGCTGCTCGCCGCCAGCTTCGATGCTGATCGACCTCTCACCATTCTTCGGCGTCAGCGTGCCCCCCTCGATCGCCAACACGACGCGCACATTCTTGGCAGTCTCCAGATAATTGTGCACGTTCGCACTCAGCGTCACCTCGTCTTTTTCGACGAAAAATCTCGGAGCCTGCATACGGATAATCAGGTCCTTGCTAGTGATGATCTCTGCCTCGCCAGCGCCGACTTTCGTCCCGTGCCCCATCCCCCAGGTCTTGATCTTCCAGGTGGTGAGGTTCTCGGGCATGTCCAATTCCACCTCGGCCATGCCATTCACATCAGTGGTCAACGCCCCTGCCCAGAGTGCCAGATCTGCAAAGTTGGAGCGGATCGTCGGCTGGACTTCTGGGGCACTCTCACCACCGCCACCGCCAATGGCACCACCACTCGCATTGTCAGCGCCCGCCAGCATCGCAATCGCTGGCGCACCCGCATCCATCTCCATCGCCTCATCCATCGAATCCATGCTCAGATTAAGCGATCTCTTGGAAGCAGTCTTACGCACCGCCCCCTTATCATTCCCAGCAAAATCCAACATCGCGTTACCGAACGCCCCGATGACACCCATCGAATCTTTCCCCTTCGAGACGATATTGCGGAAACTGAGCTGCAAATTGTGCTCTGTTCGCGGGTTGTGGTGGCGGCGCCACTTCCAGAAAAACTCGCGAATATCACCAACGTTGCTCCCACCAGAAATGTACTCCAGCGCCTTGTCGTAGATCGTCACCACCGTGCTGCCGACGAATGGCTCTCCATTCGAATCGGTCAGTTTCACCTGCACCTTCGCCTTCTCTCCAGGCTTGTATTTTGTCTCGCTCGGCAGCACCGCGACATCCAGCACGCGTTTCTCCGGTGGCACCACGATCTCACGCGTCTCGGTGTAGACTTTACCGCCGTAGACGGTGACCGCCTCGACGAAGAAGTTTGGCATGTCTTTCTTCGTCACCGGGATCTCCACCACGGTGCTCTTGCCGGCGATGCGCAGCAGCGTCGGCGGCAGGTAGACACCATTGGTGGGACGGATGAAAAGCGCCACCGCCGCGCCAGCGCGATCGGTGTTGACCATTAGCTGCACCGTGTCTCCCGGGGCGTATTCGCGCTTGTCGGTGACCAGTTCGAGTTCGTTGAAGCGGAAATCTTTCCCGTCGAATCCATCGCCGCGCACCACGAACACATACGCGCCCTCGATGGTGTGCTTCTTCGCATCCGTGAGCTGATACACCGCACGGTACTGCCCCTTCGCCGAGGCCTTGATCTGCTGCTGGATGCGCCCCTCGGCATCGGTGTCGATGTCCCAGCTCTGCACAGCCTTCTCCACCGGCTGGTTGTCCTTGTCGTAGCTGACCGAGTAGAGCGTCAGCTTGCCATCGCCCTCGACCGGCTTGCCATCGAGCGTCCGCGCTGCGGCACTCACCATGGCGACATCACCGACCCGGTAGTAGCCGCGATCCATCCACATCGTCACTTTGAATGGCTCGCGCGCCACCAGCACCGACCCCTTGCCATAAATCGTGCGCCGCGACTCGTCGGTGACCTCGACAGAAATCTCGTAGCGGTGATCGATGTCGCCGTGCACCGCCTTGGCGAGCGCCGTGTCGAATTTCACCTTCACGGTTCCATCAGCACCGATCTCGACCTCCTCTTCAGCGACCACCTCCGGCGCGGTGTGCCCATGGTGGTGCCAGAACGGCAACGGCCGTCCACAACCCCAGCGCTGCCAGCCCGGATACCACGAATAGTCATAGGCGAACCACCAGTACCCACGCCCGTAGAACCAATCCCATGGCATCGAAGGGTACCAGGTATCGTTGTGGTTGCTGCGTAGCACTTTGTATTTCACCTTGGCGTTCGCCACCGGCGCGCCGAATAAGTAGTTCGCCTTGATCGTCGCCTCGATCTCCTCACCCAACATCACCGGCTCAGATGGGGCATCGATCACCACCTCGAACTCCGGCTTTTTGTATTCCTCGACGCGGAAGTTACTCGCGCCACCGCCTTGGAAACCGACCACGTTCATACGGTAGGACCCGAGGGTCGCAGCATCCGGCAGGAGATGCTTGAACTCAAATCCTCCGTATTCGTCCGCGGTGAATTGCTTGTCGAAGATCTTCTCCCCTTTCGGGTCGAACAGGTGCACCTGAACCTTGCGCCCAGCGAACTGGCTCACATCCTCTTGGTCATACTGCGCGTGGCGCATCCACACCTTGTAATTCACCTCCTGCCCCGGCCGGTAGACCGGTCGATCAGTCATGGAAAAAGCCTTCGCCGCTTTGTATTCGGCGTCGTGGATCCGGTTGTACCAGACGCCGTGGAATCCATAGTGCGCGTGCCGATCACCCTCGGCACTCACCGTCGCCAACCACTGGTAGTCTCGGGGCATTTCTTGCTCCGACAATACAATCTGTCCGTCCGCATCCGTCTCCTTGCTCAACTCCATCGTCAGGATGTCGTAGTAGCGCTTCAGGATCACTCCCTTCTCCTTCTTCAAACGCTGCTGCTTCCAGCCAAAGAAATCCACCTTCGCCCCAGGCACCGGCTGCCCGGTGACCGCATCGGCGACGTAGTAGAACATCTTGCCGTCGAGCGGCTTCTTCACGATCGCCGTATCCGCGAGCCACATCACGATGTTGCTGGTGTTACCATCCTCCATCTCAGCCTTCAACACGTACGTCCCCGCCTTCGTCAGCGGGGTCTCGATGTCAATACGCCGATCCCAATGATCGTCTGCCGCTTGCAACTCCAGTTCCCAATCAGCGGCTTTGTCGCCGACATATTTCATCCAACTCTCGTTGATCAGATAGTGACCGATCTGCCCGATGTTGTATTTCTCCTGATCTAGCTCACGAGGATTGCCCCTCAAATAGGCCTGCACATCGTTGAGCAGCCGCTCGGTATCGACCTCGAACGCGCGTAGGCGCACTTTCTTACCGTTACGAAATACGAACCCCACCCGTGCCTTCTCGCCGGCTGGCTGCACCATCGTCCCGTCGAAGCGACCCCAGTTGCCGATAATCTGACCCACCTGCTTCTTGCGCCATTTTCCATTTCCCGAGCCGTGCGCTGCGATCGACCGGTTCCAGTATTCGACCGACTTGCCGAACTGTCGGCGGTTCTCAAAAATACGCGGTAGCTGATCGCTCGCGCCCTGGTTCGACTTCTCGCCATGGAGTCCATCCGCGAGCCGCTTGAACCAGACAATGTGGTTGAAGTCATCCGGCAGCGTGATGCGCTTGATCCCCGTCGCCAGCCGACAGATCGTCTCGTTCTCGTTCAAGGTGTGCAACTCAAACACGCCGCTCTCATTCTTCTTCTCGTCGTTGGCCTGCCGCCCCGTGAAGAAGCTCCCGTAACCGCCAGAGCGCAAGGTCTGCACGCCAAACTGCTGCTGCAAAAAAATCGCCCACTGGTAGGCCGCGTTGATCGCCTGCGAGGGATCAGCCTCTGCCGCCTGGGTCAAGAGCCAGCGCCAGCGTTCACCATCGTTGTTCGCGGCTTCCCAAGATTTCGCTACCGCGTAGAAAACTGGATTGCCATCGGCGTCGACTGGCGTGCCGACATTGCGGCTGCCGTAATGGTGATCGCCGTAATCCGGCAACTCAAGTAAATCAGTGAGATTCTGCAGGCGCCACGACTCGCTGTGCCCTCGGTAGCCGAGCAATGCGGTCGCGTAGCGGAAGAAAAACTGCCCCGACTCGGCGGCGGCAACGTCCTCGCCGCGCGCCTTGCTCGCCGCCTCATACAGCTGCAACGCACGCACCCGATCGCGCGCCTCCGAGCTCACATAGCGCCCGCCACCACGATGGTGACCACGCGAGAATTCGCCATCAATCAGGTAGCCGTAGTGCTGCGCCGAAAAATATAATTCACCAACCCGCGCCAGCACCCGCCAATCGTCCTTGTGCGTTTCGACCGCGCCCTCAAGCAAGGCGTCGAACTCTTCGTAAAGATTCAAGTTGGCGAGACACTGGCTCGCCTGCGAGAGATCGGCAGCGGTTTTCGAGCCTCCGGCCGTGGGATTTTCCAACGCTTTCTTCCAGATCGCCAGCGCCTCCTTCCAATTGCCATCCTTCTGTAATTTCGCCGCCTCCGATCGCAAATCCTGCAAATCCGGTGCCGCGATCCCCGAGGAGAAGTAGAACGCCAGTATCACGAGAGATAAGAACAGCGAGAGCTTGGGGACAGAAAACGTCTTCATAACTAGAATCTAAGATCGGTGGGGTTGAAAAAGAAGGCACAAAGAGCTGCCATCGTGAGAACAACGCACCAAGCTCGGTATTTCTTAGAAAAAAATGCCTTCACTTCGATTTGCAAGGCCGGGAAAGTCAACCTCAGGGCGTGTCATGTAGACCGAATGCTACACGTAGTTGATTTCGCCAGAAACTTGCCTGCCGTCCCAAGATCACGTGACGTCGAGGAAGCTTCGCCCAAACTCTGCGGAGTTCGCCTCCCCCCTCCGGATCTCCAGAAATATCACGTTTGCCTCGCTTTACGGTGGTGGCGCATTCTCCCGCAAGATAAAGAACACTTTGCTGGGGAATTCTCCCTGCGGGTTAGGTTCAGGAACTGGGATGGGAATCGTGATGGTTGTGACATCGTCAGTAGCGTGTGCCTCGACACCGTCGTTGATCTCCAAGTAGCCTGGTCCGTCTTGGAGATCAGAAGACCAGAACAGTGAATAGATCTTGTTCGGCGACGAGGTGAAGGAGAGCGTGACCGTGTCATTATCAGCGTCATGCGAGACATGCGTGAACTGCAATCCTTGGGGCGTCGCGGTCGAAGAGTTGATGATCACCTCGATCGCATCAGTATCGAGCACGGAATCGTAGACGCGCACGTCATCGATTGCCCCGTTGAACGAACCGCCGTTGCGCGAGCTTCCGATGAGCAGGATCTCGCTCAGATTATTGGTGTAAGCACCGGTGCCAGGTGCGTTACCAGATGCGACGTTGGCTCCATCGACGAAGATCTCCTGAAGGCCGTCGGTGGTGTTCGTGTAGGTGACGTGGTGCCAGGCACCAGCCTCGGTGCTGGTGGCACCGCTATTAAGGTCATCGCCCCAGTGGCCTGAATGGTACTGGGCGTTACGCGCACCGAGGTGGAGCACATCACCGGAGTTACCACCAAAAATCATGTTGTCGCCGGACTGATTGGCGAATCGGAGCCAGGCCATCATGGTGTAGTCTTGGTTGCCAGCGATCTGAAGCGCTTCGATCGTCGAACCAGTTGAAATATGCGGGGCAGCTACCCCCTCGAGATTGTCTGCGCTCGGCTCGACCAGCAGGTAGTTACCGAACAGCCCTGCGGCTCCGTTGACGCGGCTGTCGTCGTTCAGGATGGTCAGGCTGCCTCCGATGGAGCTGGCGGTGCCGTCTATCAAGGGGTTGCCAGCATTGGCAATTACGGCACCATCAGCAACTACCCCGGTGGTTTCGACATCGAAGGTATAGTGGATCATTAACCCGCCAGAATTCACTGGTGGAGCCGTTGCGTCGTCGATGATCAAGGCGATCTCTGCGGCATTAACCAAGCCGTTGTAGACGCGGACATCATCGAGTGAGCCGCTAAATGAGCCGCCGTTCACCGATGAACCGACGAGCAGAATTTCGCCGAGGTTGGCATCGATGGCTGCGACGACTGCCGTGGCTCCTGGGCCGGCCACCGATACTCCATCGACAAAAATCTCTTGTGCCCCGCTGCTGTCGCCGTCCGTGAGCGGCGAGTTTGTCCAAGCGACGTGGTGCCAGCTGCCAGTTTCGGTGTTGGGGGCATCGGCCGAATCAATGTCGTCGCCGCTGTGGCCGGAAAGGTAGTCGTCGTTGCGAGATCCTAGCTGCAAGACTGCGCCGGAATTGCCACCGAAGACGATGTTGTCTCCGATCTGATTGTCGAACCTGACCCACGCCATCATCGAGTATGGAAGATCTCCGCTGAGGCCGAGCTCTGTGAGGGAGCCCCCGGTGGAGATATGGGCAGCGTCCACCCCCTGATCCGGATCGGAGGATGGCTGGACTGAGAGGTAATTGCCAAGCGCGCCGCCCTCGCCATTCACTCGGTTGGCGTCATCTGAGATCGTCAAGCTGCCGCTGGGGACACCCGCGCGGCCATCGGTGCCGCTCGTACCTGCATTGGCGATGGTGGCACCATTACTTAGGGCACCGGCAGGTTCGGAGTCGAAGGTGTAGTGGATCAATAACTCTCGTGCGGGAGGCAAGTCCACGCCGGCGATGGCATTGATCGCAGCCTGGTCGAGAACCTCGTCATACACACGGATGTCGTCCAAGTCGCCGTTTAAGGATCCGCCGTTGCGTGAGGATCCGACGAGCAGGATCTCGCTCAGATTACTGGTGTAAGCACCGGTGCCAGGTGCGTTACCAGATGCGACGTTGGCTCCATCGACGAAGATCTCCTGGAGGCCGGCGGCGGTGTTCGTATAGGTGACGTGGTGCCAAGCACCAGCCTCGGTGCTGGTGGCACCGCTATTAAGGTCATCGCCCCAGTGGCCTGAGTGGTACTGGGCGTTCCGCGCACCGAGGTGGAGCACATCGCCGGCGTTGCCACCAAAGATCATGTTGTCGCCGGTCTGATTGTTGAAGCGGACCCAGGCCATCAGGGTATAATTTTGATCGCCGGCAATTCCCAGTGATCCGATTGAAGATCCGGTGGAAATATGCGCGGCGGCGATGCCTTCTAGGCCGTCGCCAGTCGGCATCACGCTGAGGTAGTTACCGCCAGTCTGGCTGGTGATGGTGAGGCTGCCTCCAGTGATGCTAGCAGTGCCGTCAATGCCGCTGGTTCCCGAGTTGGCAATGGTGGCAGCGTCACCGAGCGCTCCGACCGGTGTTTCGTCAAAGGTGTAGTGGATCAGCAAGGCTGCGTTGGAAACGTTACTGGAAAAAAGGCAGGCGGCGGTCAGGATCGGAAGAAATCTTCGTAATGACATGCGAAATCGGGGGGGGTGAGGAGCAGGAACACGGGTGAAGCCGATCCAAGATTCTGGATCAGAGAGGTAAAATAAGACTATGACTAAAAAACCGGTGATGGGAACAACAAACTAGGCGATCTGTCCGGTCAGGCAGCCGATCACTCACCATCGTGCTGACCGAGAGAGAGGCGTTTCAGGGACATCTCTTCCAGCTGATCCTTGCCCTCAGTAATTTTGATGACCGTGTCGAATGGAACCTCAGACCATCGTTGGGTCGTATCGCTGGTCGGCCAGTAGACCTCGAGTTGCTCAATCTTGGAGGCTCGGCCTAGCCCGATGTTTTGCCGCAGTGGGTTGGCGCCGAAGCTCCCGCCACTACTGACCCACTTGAAGACACTCCGCTGCTGACCTGCCTCGACGAGATCGATCCGAATCCGGGCGCCTATAGCAGAGCGGTTTGATTTTTTCCCGATGAGCTTGAGTGTGACCCAGTGATTGTTGTGGCCAGGATTCTCGAACAGGGCATCGTAGTAGGGATCGCCCGGATAGCCGCCGCCCATCTGTTCGAAAACATCCTGATCACCGTCATTGTCCAAGTCGGCAAAGGTGACCGCATGTCCTTTTTGGAGATGGCCGAACCCGCTGGCCTTGGTGATATCTACAAACTGTTTTCCGCCCTTGTTGAGATACATCAGATTGGGCATCAGGTTCATGAACTTCGGCTCACCGGTCCCGAGGTAGAAATCGTTGTAACCATCCCCGTCGAGATCTCCAAAATTGGAGCCCATCGGGGCGCTGGGACGTGTCAGGCCGACGACCGCCGCCACGTTTTGAAACCCACCGTGGCCATCTCCGCGGTAGAGGCAGGTCTGCTCTGACTCGTGTGGCTCTCCGAGGGCGTCAGCTGCCAGCGCTGCGATGTCGCCAAAATAGCCAGAGGCGTAAATGTCCAAGACGCCGTCGTTGTCATAGTCCCAAAACCAGGCAGGAAAACTCTCGTGGGGGGCGGTGACACCCAGTTCTCTGCCGAGATCGGTGAAGGTTCCATCGCCATTGTTGTTGTGATAGAGCCGATTCTCACCCTCGAAATTCGAGACGTAGATATCTGGGTAACGATCGCCATCGTAGTCTCCCCAGACGACCGCCTTGGTGAAACGGTCATTGGTCACACCAGCGCTTTGCGCCAGGTCTGAGAAAGTTCTATCACCATTGTTGCGAAATAATTGGCAGGGAAATTTCGGTCCTCCCGGCATGGTCTCGTTGCCGACATAGAGGTCGAGGTCGCCGTCGTTGTCATAGTCGGCCCACGCGGCGGTCTGCGTGGGGGAATTCGCATCAGCCAAGCCGCTGGAGTAGGTGACGTCGGTGAACTGGGCAACACCGGGGACACCGTCATTGCGCAGCAACGAGTTCGGATGTTGCCCGCTCCCGCCGAGCCAGGCGCCGCGAAGCACGAGGATGTCGAGCCAGCCATCGTTGTCAAAGTCGGCCTGTACCAAATTCAGTCCACCGAGGATGCCGGTGAGTCCTGCGTCGTCAGTACGGTCGGTGAAGGTGCCGTCGCGGTTGTTGTGAAACAGCCGGATCTGCCCGGTCGGATCGTAGGTGGAGACGACGAGGTCGAGGTAGCCGTCATTGTCGAAATCGTCGGCGATCGCCCCGCCGGACAGGCTGTAAGTATCCAGGCCGAGCTTGCTGGCGATATTGGTGAAGCGGGGAAAGGGATCGTCCGACATAAGGTTCTCGAGGGGGATCAGATGCTCTCCTGGCACCTCATCTGGATGGGCGCCGAGTGTCATGTAGGCGATGTTCAAGAGCCAGCGGGCGCGGAGGTGGACGGGCGAGTTTTCTGCTGAGTTCTTCAGAACCGAAGAGAAATAGGCGATGGCGTTGCGCGACCCCACTTGGTTGGTATGAATGCCACTCCCCTGGATTGGCATGATGCAGCTATCAGGCGTATTCCTCCGGCAGCAGTTCTGTGTCTCGCCCAGGCGCAGGTGCGCGACCCCAAGGTCGAACCTCAGAGTATTTGCCAGCGCGAACGTCTGCTCGCGCGGCCATCCAGCCGCTAGCTGGCGGAGATGTTGTTGATCGCACTCGGTGAGCAGTCGGATTGCCTCGCTTTCGTTGCCGAGTTTCAACTCTGCCTTGGCGAGATCGGATTTCAATTTTCCGAGTGTGGCGTGGGAGGCGTCGTCGGGTAGGTCTGCGAGTTCAGCGCGCAGCTTTCGGGCGCGCTTGTCCCCCAGCCAGATGTTCTCATCGGGCGTGGAACGGGCGATCTCGGCCAATTCGTCGAGCATCCTCACGTGAATTGCTGAGCTGAGGCTGGCCGGGGGCGGCCAGGCGGCAGGCTGCGGGCGCGTCTCTATCTGAGGATCAGGAGCATTGTCCGCACGGCGTGTTGCTTGCCAGCCGAAAACACCAGCCACTGCGAGCAGCAGCAGCACGGCCATAGCGATCAGCTTCCGGCGGTTGTTCGTCAGTCCTTTGGTGCTGGGATCTTGCATCGATTAAGGCTCAGCGCAGCGTCGCTTTCAGGCGCACGAAGTAGCGGACGTCAGCTGAGATTGGATTGGCAGATCGATAGACCATGGTGGCGGTGCCGTCGCCGTGATTGGTGCGGCTGACGAATTCGACGTTGCCTGAGCCGGAGATCCAGGTGGAGAGATTATCGGAGACCTCGACGAGGTAGGCCACATCATCTGCGCTTAGATCGATCGTAAACGAGACCGCCAGGTAGTCATCGGGGATCGTGTTGACGGTCAAGTTCTGCGCGCTGGCAGTCGGTAGAGTCTCGGCGGACGAGATTGCGTCCGAGGTTCCGAGGAGGTACTCGATCAGGGCCGGAACGTCGTCGACGTCGTTGTCTTCGGAGGGATTCCCGGTGAAACCGACCGCGTCGCTTGCCGCGGGATTACCGTGCAGGCTGACGCTCGGACGCCAGCTGAACGGGTCGGCATGGTCGGGATTGCTCGACGGGTAGATCAGGACGAGACTGAAACCATCGCCGTCCGCGCTCTCAGGCCACGGTGATTTATCATTGTAGGTGAAATCGCGGATGACCGAACTGTCGCTGGCGAGCAAGGCGAGCGGCTCCCCATCGTTGTTGAGGTTGCCGGAATATTCGCCAGCGATGTCTGCCGCGGCAACTGATGGGTAGCGGAACTGGAACGCGGCGAGGTTGTTAACTAGGAGAACCCGTTGCCCCGGGGTGAGGAGGAATCCGATCGCCGAGTCGTCGAAGTCGAAGCTGATCCCGGAGGTGAAGCGCACGTTGGTCATGTCGACGTCTTTAGTCCCGATGTTCATCAGTTCGATGAACTCGAAATTGCTGCGTTCGTTGTGCCCGGCGTCCCCCTCGGCTGGCGTTGGTGGGAGCGGGCGGTAGTGAATTTCGGTGATAACGAGGTTGGCGTTGCTGGCGATCGCGGCATCGACGATGAAGGTGGCTTCGTTGACGGCCGACCATTCGCCCGCGTCGAGGGAGCGGGCGCGCAGCGGGCCACTCGCAGTCATGAAGAGTGGATCGGCCGAGCTAGATTGGGTGGCGCGCAGGCGTAGATCGAAGCTGATATCAGAGCTGGTTCCACTGGCCTGGTGGATCTCGACCGCCAGTGTGTTGGCCCCTTCCACGAGCGAGGAAGGCGGAATGGCAAAACTGAAGAATGTGCTCTCGTCGCCCGCACCGACGGTTCCACCGGCGAGGGTAAGGTAGTTAATAGTGCCTCCCGGCATGTTCGGACGCACCAGTTCGTTGCCGTTGAGGTAGACCACGGCACCGTCGTCCCGCACGAGTTCAAGCGTGAGTCCGGTGTGGTTCGCGACATTGGTCGCATTGAAAGTCTTGCGGAAATACGTGGTGATGTATTTGGCGGTATCGCTCGGCCCCCAGCCGACGACGGTCGATTCTCCGCCGTCACCGTAGCCGAGTTCTGCGTTACCAGATGCCCAAGCCACGTCGTTGAACCCCGAGGCCTGCCAAGCGGTGCCCTGGTTGGTGCCGTTGTCGAGGTAGTTCCAGCTAGAACCGGAGTTGACGAGAGTGGTCGTTGTGGTCGAGCCGTCGTAGATCTGAGCAGCGGGGTTGAGCGTCCCACCAGGGAGGCGCGGGTCCGAACCATCCGTCGTGTAGTAAACAATGCCGCTGGTGTTCGACATCGCCAGTTCGGCGGAGCTGGAAATATGTCCACCGTGCTGGCTGAATGTGGGAGCATCGGTATTTGGGAACAGATTGTCGCTGCGCAGTTGGTTGAGGACGATCGGGGAACGTTGTGGCGCCCAGGTGTTGA
This sequence comes from Verrucomicrobiales bacterium, assembly GCA_047619485.1. Lineage (GTDB taxonomy): Bacteria > Verrucomicrobiota > Verrucomicrobiia > Verrucomicrobiales > DEV007 > JBLHKE01. The sequence goes on from JBLHKE010000006.1 coordinate 25,039, forward strand.
GCAGGTAGTTGCGGGCATTTTCCCAATCGGATTTCAGGAACGGGGCAGCGCGTTTCGAATCTCCCCAACGTGCCGATTCTGCCAGGACGGCGGTATCGATCGTCACGGCGCGGGCATTGTAGCGAGCGAAGCAGGCATCGGGAGTGAGGGCGCCACCGTTGAAGAAGTGACGCTGCGTCCGGTCGGCGAAGTCCATGCGGAACTCGGGGTTTCCGGTCAGCAACTGGTAGATGAACTGCGGGTTGCTGTAGGAGAAGTTGGTGGCGTTGGCGTTGTTGAATGGCCCTGTGCGGTCCGAACTGACGCCGCCGTTCGATCCTTGGGAGTGCTCCATGTCGTGGGCAAAATAGGCGAATCCTTCCGTGTCGGTAGCGCGGTTGCGCACGCCGAACCAGTTGTTGGTGCGGTCGCCGCCACCGGTTAGCGGTGCGTCCGTGCTGTAGGTGTAGAAGACGTCGAGCATGTAGTCGATCAGATTGTCAGTGTCGAGCAGGATCGGGTAGGCTAGGTTGCGCGTCCCGTCTGGGTTGCGCCCCTGCATCTGATTGTAGTTGGCAATGGTCGGGCTGTTGGAGTGGGCGATGGCCTGGTTCCAGAGATCGGTCCAATCGGTAAGGTTGCCATCGGTGACCTCCATCGTGTAGCCGCCCGGTGAGCCCGACGATTTGACCGTGTCGTATTCGGTCTTATCACCACCGAAATAGGTTTCACCGTAGCTGGCCTCGGCGCGTTCCTGGCTCATGTAGAGTCCCCAGTAGACGCCGTTGATGTAGATGTGGTAGTAACGGCTGCGGGTGTGTGGTTGCCCCATGTCACGCTGGGTGTCGCGACCGAACACTTCGCGCATGAAGGTGTTGTTACCGCTGTTCTGAAACGCCCACGAGTAGTTCTGGCTGGTGCGGAAATCGAGGTTGTCGAACTCGTCCGCGCCCTCGTCTTCGAACATCGGATACCTGAGTTTGGTGTCGCCGTATTCTTTGCGAAAGAACAGCCGTAGGGCATGTTTGGGGTTGCCGGTGCTACGGCTGAAACCACCGCGGACTCGGATCCCTGCTTCCACCTGGAATCCGCCGTTGATGTCATTCAGTAGCTCGACTGAGCAGGCGCGCTCCCACGCAATTCCGCGACTGCCAGGATTAGAAAAAATACCCGAACCGCCTGAGAAGTCGGACTGCTTCATCGAGATGCTGATGGAGGGGATGGCGGCTAAGGCGTCCTTCACCGCCTGCTCGTTCCCGGTGACGATCGCAGGATCCATGCCGTAGTCATAAATCTGTCCGTTGACGCTGCCGCTCGGCCAGTCGGGGGTGGGCTGGGCGCCGGTGGGAGACTGTTGGATCACGTCATCGAGAAACAGGTAGGTGTGGGTGTCAATGTTGGTGGGTAAGTAGTCAGCCTTGAAACCGATGACGCGCAAGTTGGTGGTGCTACTGATGTTGATCGGCCCGGTGTAGAGCGTGCCGCTGCCGGTGGTCGGGGCGGAGCCGTCGGTGGTGTAACGAAACTGGGCGTCGAGCGTATTGGAACTGATGGTCACGGCGATGGGGGAAGAGTAGAGGCCACGCTTCGGCAGAAAACTGGTGTCGCGCACATAGTCAAATAGGCCAGTCACGTTTGCGGATCCGGGTGTTGGTGAAGTAAAATATCCGAGCGTGATCCCGTCGGGGAACAATCCCCAAGTGATGTCCTCGAACTGGTTCGGATAGGGATCGAACACCGAGAGGATCGTCGTCTGGGCTTCGACCAGCTTGCTCAGGGCGAGGTATTCGCCACCAGACCTGAGACTGAAGTTCGTGTGCAGTTCCGCCCCCGCCACGGCGCGGTTCTTTCCGGATGCGAAAATCAGCAGATAGTCGCCAGCGGGCAATGTCATATTTGGCAGGCGCCACTTGGTCAGGTCGCCGGGATCGTCACTGAGGTAGTAGTCGTTGAGGATGGCGGTCGAGCCGCTCGGGTTGTGGAGTTCGATCCAATCTTTGCTCTCGCCATCCTCATCTACGAGCGTGCCCTGGTTGTCGGCGCTAATCTCCGAGATGACCGGCTCGCCCGGGATGACGACCGTGACCGTGACCTGCGCCGAGATCGTGCCGTTGGAATTATTTGCGGTGAGTGTCCAGGTCGTGGTGGCGGAGGGCATCACGACGAGACTGCTGCTCCCGGTCACATCACTGCCGTTTAGATCAAGGCTGTCGACGCTAAGCACACCCCAGTCCAGTTGCACCGGTGTGTCCGGTGCAACGATGGTCTGGTCCGCGGTGAAGAATTCGATGATCGGCTGGTTCGTCACCGTCACCGTGACCATCGAGGTGTTGGTGCCGGCGGCGTTGGAGGCGGTCAGGGTGTAGGTCGTGTTGGCAAGCGGGTTCACGGTGGTCTGCCCGATGCCGTCGGTGGTCATCGGCAGGACATTGCCGATGCCCTGGTCGATTGTTAGGGTGGTGGCATCGGTGCCTACATCCCATGAGAGAACCACGGATTCCCCCTCCGGGATGAGGACGTGGTCGACGGCAAACAAGCGGATCGGTGGCCCGGTGCTGCCAGCCATCCCGCTGCCGCCGCTGTCGAGTTGAACAAAATCTCTGCCGTCGAGCGGATCCGAATTCACGTATTCCCAAGTCGTAGCCGTCAGCGTGACTGAAGATCCGGGGCCAGCCAGATGGGCGCTGATCATCTGATCCACCTCGCTGGCGTTGTAGCCGTAGTCAGCATTCAACCCGAGCGAGTGAAAGGCTGCGACCTGGAAGGTGTTGAGTTTTGTCGAGAAGACCCCGACATCGTCTAGAGAACCTCTGAAAGAGCCACCGTTGCGCGAGGTGGCGATCAGCAAGTTCTGGCTCAAGTTATTGCTGAAGGCTCCGGACGAGCCGGTTCCGCCAGAAACCGCAACCACCCCATCGACAAAAATTTCTTGGGTGGTGCCGGAATTTGTCCAAGTCACGTGGTGCCAGTTGCCGGGATCGTTCGATCCCCCGCTGATGTCGTCGCCCCAATGTCCCCCGTGGTAGGTTGCACCGCGCGCTCCGTTGTGGAGGACATCTCCGGAGGCCCCACCAAATACCATATTGTCGCCGGTCGAGTTGTCGAACTTGACCCAAGCCATCATCGAGTAGTCGGTGGCCCCATCGATCCCGAGTGCGCTGAGCGTGGATCCGCTGGTGATGTGGGTTGCGCTAATGCCCTCGTTGCCATCGGCCCCGGGTTGGATGTTGAGGTAGTTCCCGAGCAGGCCGCCCGGCCCGTCGACGCGATTGGCATCGTTGCTGACGGTGATGCTGCCGCCCGGCACGCCAGCGGTGCCGTTGGTGCCGGAGGTTCCGGTGTTGCTCACGACCGCGCCGTTGCTCAGCGCACCTATGCTTTCGGAATCGAAACTGTAGTGGATCAGCAGCGCTGCGTTCGAGAGACAGGCCGAGACCAGAAGTGATAGGATCGTAAGGAGGTGTTTTTTGTGCATGGGGGAGTGGGGGCTTCCGATTCCGCTTATACTGCTAGCGCAGGGTGGCCTGCAGGCGAACGAAGGTACGAGTTCCGACCGAGATTGGATTGGCCGATCGGTAGACCATGGTGGCCGTCCCGTCACCGTGGTTGGTGCGGCTGACGAATTCAATCATGCTGGGACCAGAGATCCACGCCGAGAGGTCATTTGAGAGCTGGACGAGATAGGCTACGTCGTCGGCGCTTAGATCGAGATTGAACGCGATGGTCAGGTAGTCGTCGGGAACTGCATCCACCGTCAAATTCTGGACGAGCACGGTCGGCAGCGTTTCGGCAGAAGCGATGGCGTCGGATGTTCCGAGCAGGTATTCGATCATGGCGGGAACTTTGTCTTCGTCGTTGTCATCTGCGGGATTCCCAGTGAAGGCGCGCGCATCACTTGCCACCGGATTGCCGTGCAGGCTGATGCTCGGGCGCCAGCTGAACGGGTCGGCGTGATCCGGATTGCTGGCCGGGTGGATCAGGACGAGGCTAAAGCCGTCGCCGTCCGCGCTCTCCGGCCACGGTGATTGGTCGTTGTAAGCAAAGTCGCGGATGATCGAATCATCGCTGGCAAGCAGTGTGATCTGTTCGCCATCGTTGTTAAAGTTACCGGAAAATTCACCGGCGATATCGGCAACCGAGACCGAAGGATTGCGCATCTGAAAAGCTTCGAGATTGTTCACCACGACGACCCGCTGGCCTGGGGAGAGCAGAAATCCGATCGCCGAGTCGTCGAAGTCGAACGTGATCCCTGAAGTGAAACGCACGTTGGTCATGTCAACATCAGCACTGCCGATGTTGATGACTTCGACAAACTCGAAGTTGCTGCGCTCGTTGTATCCGGCCTCCTCTTCGGCCGGGGTCGGCGGAAGCGGGCGGTAGTGGATCTCGCTGATGACAATGTTGTCGCTGCTGGCGACCTCGGCATCGACGATAAAGGTCGCTTCGTTGAGGGCCGACCATTCGCCACCATCGAGCGCGCGTGCGCGCAGCGGGGCGGTTTCGGTGAGCAACAGGGGATCGGCCGAGTTGGACCGGGCACCGCGCAGGCGCAGATCGAAACTGATGTCAGAGCTGCCGCCGCTGGTCTGGTGGATCTCTACGGCGATCGTGTTCTGGCCTTCGATCAGGGATGTCGTCGGGATGGCGAAGCTAAAGAAGCTGCTCTCGTCGCCTCCTCCAACGGTGCCGGCAGCCGTGGTCTGATGGCCGACCGTGCCCCCAGGCATATTTGACCGCACGAGTTCGTCGCCATTGAGGTAGACGATGGCGCCATCGTCGCGCACCAGTTCGAGGCTGAGCGAGGTGAAGTCGGCGACACCAGTGCCGGTGAACGTTTTGCGGAAGTAGGTCGTGATGTATTTGGATCCGCCGTTTGGACCATAGCCTACTTCGGTCGCTTCAGCGCCGTCCCCGTAGCCGAGTTCGGCCGGGCCGGCGGCCCAGGCGGCATCGTTGAACCCAAGTGCGCGCCAGGCGCTGCCCTGATCGGACCCATCGTCGAGATACTTCCAGTCCGACCCTGCAGCGATGATGGTAGTGGTGAGCGTCGACCCATCGTACGTCTGTGCGGCCGGGTTGATCGCCCCGCCCTGCAGCCGGGGGTCCGACCCGTCTGTCGTGTAGTAGATGATGCCGCCGTTGTTGGACATGGCGAGCTCCGTCGTGCTCGAGACATGGCCACCGTGTTGGCTGAAGATCGGGGCGTCGGTGTCGGGGTAAAGATCTGCTCCGCGCAGGTGCCCGAGGAGCACATCGGTGCGCTGCGGAAAGTAGGAATTGAGCAGGCGATCACGCTCGGTGACCCAGGTGGCATTGCGGGTGTATGCTGGTTCGCGCTGGGAATCTCCCCAGCGTGCAGACTCGCCGACGATGGCACGGTCGATGAAGCTGGCGAGTTTTTGATAACGCGCAGCACACTGTCCAGGGGAGAGCGCACCATCGTTGAAAAGATGGCGTTGGGCATGGTCGGCGAACTGCAGGCGGAACTCGGGGTTCTCTTTCAGTGCTGCGTAGAGCCGCGACGGCCGCTGCGCCTGGTTGACTCCAGTGCGGTTCGAGCCGGAGACGCTCTCGAGCGTGCGTTCGGCGTCCCAACAGAAGAATTTGTAGCCCTCACCCGGGAGTCGCCGGCGACCCGAATACCAATTGTGATCATCCCAGTCGTTGTTGCCACCGTAGAAGTTGAGCATCATGTAGTTGATCAGATTTGGGATATCGACGTATTCCGAGATCGCGTCGTAGCCCGCCTGGTCGGGCACCCCGGCGTCTGCGAGCGCGTGGGCGGCGAGCCATGCGGTGTCGGTGCCGTCGACCACATTGCGCGGGTAGGAGTTGAGCGCATCCCACTCATTTTTGCCGCCGCCGTAGTAAGCGGATGCAAACGGCGCGTTAGGCCGTTCGACGAGGTTGTAAAGTCCCCAGTAGAGTCCGTTGAGATATACATGGACAAAGGTCCCGTGGGACGACGCGTCACCCATGGCCAGCTGGGCGTCGTGCACCCACTGGTCGCGAATGTATTGCGCGCGCTGTTCCTCGCCGGTGGAGTCCCGATGCCAGCTGTTGTTGAAGCCAGATCTCAGGATCACGGTGTCGAACTGTTCGGTGGCGCCATCCGCGTCTTCGGTCGCGTCTTGGAATAGCGGGTAGTCGAGTTTGGTTGGGCCGAAGCCGCGTTTGAAAAGCAGGCGGAAACTGTGTTTGAGGAAACCGGCGTTGCGGCCGACCCCACCTTGTATGCGCACGGCACAGTTGACCTGCATGTCCCTCGATCCATCGGCCGACATCAGCTCCACCGAACCTGCCCGCTCAAACCCGGAGCCCTGGCCGTTCGGGTTGGCGTAGATGCCACTCGACCCGAACATGTCTTCGGTGCGCATGACGATTGACACCGATGGGATCGACTTGAGGTCATCTTTGATCGTAGCGCTGTAGAGCGGGTTGGTAACCACAGTGGGATCCATCTCGTAGTCGGCGCCGGTTGATCTCCACGAGCTTGGGAAGCCGGGCGGGTTGGCGGGTTGTTGCAGCACGTCGTCGAGGAAGATGTAGGTCTGCGTATCGACATTGGTTGGCAGGTGGCCAGCTTTGGAAGCGATCGCGCGCAGGGTCGTAGTCGTGCTGATGGTGATCGGCGCGGTGTAGATCGTCCCGCTGTTAGTGCTCGGCGCAGAACCGTCGGTGGTGTAACGGATTTGGACATCGGGGGTGGCGGAGCTGATCACCACGCCGATCGGAGAGTCGTAGAATCCGCGTTTCGGCAGGAAGTTGGTGTCCCTGACAAAGTCCAAAATACCGTTGCCGTTGGCAGCTCCAGGCGTCGGCGTGGTGAAGTAGCCTTGCGTGATCCCGTCGGAAAAATACCCCCACGTGATGTCCTCAAACTGTTTCGGGTATGGATCAAACTCGGAAAGGATCGTTGTTTGCGCCCCGACCAACTTGCTGAGAGCAAGGTACTCGCCACCCGCGCGCAGGCCGAAGTTGGTGTGCAGTTCGGATCCGGCGACCGCGCGATCCTTCCCTGAGGCGAAGATCACCAGATGGCCGCCAGCTTCGAGCGTCATGTCGGGCAGACGCCATTTCCTCAGGTCGTCAGAGTCGTCGCTGAGGTAGTAGCCGTGCAGGATCGCGGTCGTTGCGCTCGGGTTGGAAATTTCGATCCAGTCGGAGCTGTCGCCGTCCTGGTCGTTGAAAATGCTGTGGTTGTCCGCGCTGATTTCCGAGATGACGGGCTCGCCCGGGATAACGACGGTGATCGTGATCTGCTCCGAGCTGGTGCCCTGTGCGTTCGTCGCACTCAGCGTCCAGGTCGTCGTCTCGGTCGGCATCACTGTCAGACCAGATGTGCCGCCGACGTCACTGCCGTTCAGATCGAGGCTGTCGACGTTGAGGACGCTCCAGTCGAGTTGCACAGGCGTGTCGGGCGCGACGACAATCTGGCTGGCGGTGAAGAATCCGATGATCGGTTGGGCTGTGACGCTCACCGTGACCTCGGCGGTGTTGGTGCCGACGGCATTGCTCACGGTGAGGGTGTAGGTCGTGTTGGCTAGTGGCCCTGGATTGATCGAAAACTGTCCGGTGCCGTCATTGGTAAGTGGGAGGACATCGCCGATCCCCTGATCGATGGACAGCGTGGTGGCGTCGGTGCCGACGTCCCAAGAGAGGGTGATCGGCATCCCCGTCGGGATGAATACATGATCTGCCACGAAGCCGCGAACTGGTGGCCCGGTGCTGCCGAGCATACCGCTGGCATCGGGATCTAGTTGGATAAAATACCTGCCGTCAACCGGATCTAGACCGGCATGCTCCCAGGTGGTGTCGCCGATCGTGACCGATGATCCGGCGCCTCCTTGGTAGGCGACGATCAGATCGTTGATCTCGCCGACGTCGTAGCCGTAGTCCGGGTGGATGCCGAGATTGTAAATGGCAGCGATCTGTGGATTGCTGAGTGTCGTCGAGAACACCCCGACATCATCGAGCGAACCTCGAAATGATCCCCCGTTTCGCGAAGTGCCGATGAGTAAGGTCTGGCTGAGGTTGTTGTTAAAACTCCCGGCGCTGGCGCTGCCTCCAGAGGAGATTGACACGCCGTCGACAAAGATTTCTTGTGTCTGGTCAGTGTTCGTCCAGGTGACGTGATGCCAGTTGCCAGGATCATTGGATCCGCCCGTGATGTCATCGCCCCAGTGGCCGCTGTGGTAGGCGCCATTGCGGGAACCGTTGTGGAGGACATCGCCGGAGGCTCCACCGAAGACCATGTTGTCGCCGGTCGAGTTGTCGAACTTAACCCAGGCGGCCATGGTATATTCAGTGGTGCCGCCGAGACCGAGTTCCGAGAGTGTCGAGCCGGCTGAAATGTGCGTCGCGCTGAGGCTTTCAAGGGCATCGGAACCGGGCTGGACGTTCATGTAATTTCCGAGCAAGCCGCTCGCGCCATTGACTCGATTGGTGTCGTTGGAAACGGTGAGGCTGCCGCTTGGAACGCCTGCCGTACCGTTAGTGCCGCTGGTGCCGCCGTTGCTGATGACGGCTCCATTGCTAAGCGTGCCGGTTGTCTCAGAGTCGAAGGAATAGTGAACCAGCAAAGCCGCGGGTGAATTGCTGACCAATATAAGTACGCCAAAAAAGGCCGGGAGAAATACCTGTTTTACAATCATGGGGGGATCGGGGGGAGTTGGTAACAGTGTAGCAGTTACGTCTCTTCTAGCAAGCGTGTGATCAGGCACCTTACCGACCTTCCAGACAGCCCCGTGACGGAATCTAGTGGAGCGTCGCCTTCAGCCGCATGAAGATACGGGAGTCAACCTGCACTGGACTGGCCGAGCGGTAGATAAGGGTGGCGCTGCCGTCACCGTGGTTGGTACGGCTGAAGAAATCGACAACCCCAGGACCCGAGCGCCAGGTGTTCAGGTCGTCGGAGAGCTCGACGAGGTGGCTCACATCATCGGCGCCCAAATTCATGGTGAAGGAGAGCGTCAGATAGTCATCATCGCTGCCTCCAATCAGTAGAGTCTGTTGATCTGCCACCGGGAGGGAATCGGTGGAGGAGCTGGCATCTGACGTTCCGAGAAAATATTCGATCAACGCAGGTATCCGATCCTCGTCTTCGTCCGCTACCGGATCTCCCGTGAACGAGCTTGCGTCATTGTCAGCCGGACTGCCATGCAGGCGCACGCTAGGCCGCCAGTTGGACGGATCCGAGTGATCGGGATTTCCCGCCGGGGCGATCAGTGACAGACTGAAACCCGTTCCGTCGGCGCTCTCGGGCCATGGGGATTGGTCGTTGAACGCGAAGTCGCGGATCACCGAACCGTCACCCGCGAGGAGGAGGAGCTGCTCGCCATCGTTGCTGAGATTCCCGGAGTAGACGCCGGCGATGTCTTCCGTGGGGACGGAAGGAAGGCGGTGCTGGAACGCTGCCAGGTTGTTGACGACGACGATTCGCCTGCCCGGGGAAAGCACGTAAGCAATTCCCCCATCATCGAAGTCGAAAGTGATCCCTTGCGTGAAGCGTACGTTTGTAAGATCGACGTCGTTGCTGCCGATGTTCATGATTTCGATGAACTCGAACTGGCTGCGTTCGAGGAATCCGGCCTCCTCCTCGCCCGCGTCGGGCAGGAACGGCCGGTAGTGGATTTCCGATACCACCAGATTTTCGCTACTGGCAACTTCGGCATCGACGATGAAAGACGCTTGGTTGAGCGCTGACCAGCTATTGCCAACGAGGGTGCGAGCGCGCAGCAGTCCGGATTCCGTGAGAAACAGCAGCTCGGCCGAATCGGTGTGGACACCTATGAGCCGAAGATCGAATCCGAGATCGGAGCTGGATGGCGTGACCTGGTGAATCTCAACCATCAGGGTGTTCTCTCCCTCAACGAGCGCCGCTGTCGGAATGTCGAACTTGGAATAGAGGTTTTCAGTGGAACCTCCGG
>JBLHKE010000007.1:0-32137 GCA_047619485.1 Verrucomicrobiales bacterium
GGGATCTCGCTCGCGCAGGTAGGCGAGTTCGGCATCGTGATTTCGGGAATCGCGAACACCGCAGGTCTGATCGATGGCGACCTGTTCCGCCTGCTAGTTTCGGCGACGCTGATTTCGCTGTTTTTGACTCCGCTATTGGTCAGTAAGGCGTTGCCGATCGGATGCTTGGTCGAACGGTTGCTGCCTAGGATAGCGGGGCGGTCAAATGCGAGTGAGGCCGAGGAAGGGGAGAGCGAAGGGCTTCGCGATCACGTCATTATCGCTGGATTTGGTCCCTCGGGGCAACAGGTCGGGGAGGCGCTCATCCAGATCGAACAGCCGGGGATTGTCCTCGACCTGCGGCCGGTGAACGTTGATCTAGCACACTCGATGGGGCTACAGGCGGCGCTCGGCGATGCTTCCAATCTCGATGTCTTGGTTCATCACGGCATTTCCGAGGCCAAGGCGATCGTGATCACTGTCCCAGATCACCGTGCCTCGACCCAGATCGTTTCGGCGGTTCGGACGATGGCACCGAAAATCGCGATCATCGTGCGCGCGCGCTACCACCCATTCGTTGGCGATCTCGAGCGGGCTGGCGCGACGTTTGTCATCGACGAGGAATACCACACCGGACGACGGCTCGCCGCAGCGATGCGGGTTTGTTGCCAGTAGCGGCCTATTCCAACAACTCGTCGAGGCTGTATTTGAGGAAATACAAACCGCCCAGGCCTTCGTAGAGAACGCCGATGTGGTCTTCATCGATCTGCGTCAGTGTGCTGTAGCCTCCGCCGCCGCGCGCGTCGTAGAGGTGGTGGTATTTTTCTGGCCAGGTGAGGCCTTCGTCACGGCTGACTTTCAGCGTGAAATGGTTGCGGCCGCGGGTGGTGTTGGGATTGCTGAAAATTAACAACGGTCCGTGTGTTTTGTGGACGACCCGCATCAGGTCGGCGTTGCAGACTGGTTCGATCAGCGCCTTGCGGCTGGAAGGGTGCACTTGCCAGGTCTCGCCGAGATCATTCGTCGTGTAGACCGAGCGCGAACCGCCGCGGTTGTCGCGGCAGTTGATCATGATCGAGCCATCGCCAAGCTGCACGACCTGGGCCTCGGTGGTGTCGATCTTGACCCCGCTGCCGATTTTCCACGTCTGGCCGTGATCCTTGCTGTAGATGATCGTGCTGAACGGTTTACCACTGTTAGGCGCTGCGTTCTCGGCCCGGTACTGGGCGGGGAAGACGATGGTGCCGTCTTGCAGGGTGATGCCGTTGCCAGGGCCCTGCAGCACGAAACGCCACTTGGGATCCTTGATCTGCCCGGTGATGTTGATCGGCTCCGACCAGGTCAGGCCGTCGTCGTCGCTCTTGCTGAGCATGAACTGGCCAGTCTCCTCGGGCTTCATGCCAGGGCCGGAGCCGTTCCACGAGCGATTCCCATGGCTCCAGGTTGCGGCCACCCAGATCGTTCCGGTGTTCTTGTCGACGAGGATGGCGGGGTCGCCGACGCCGTCATAACGCCACCTCGGATCGTTGCCCATGTCCATGATGACCCTCATCTTCTCCCAAGACTGGCCACCGTCGCTGCTGCGGCTCATGCCGACGTCGATATCGCCAGGCAGGTCGCCGCCGCTGCGGTAGCGATTGTCGTAGACGGCGATCAGTGTTCCCTGGTTGGTCGTCGCAATCCCGGGGATGCGGTAGGTGTGGGTATTGTCCTGGCCGCTCTGACGGAGTGCGAAGCCGACGCTGTTGGATGACTCGAATTTGCTGTCGATCTTCTTGCCGTCGATCTCTAGTCCGTCGAGGTGGGAATCTACTTGAGTGCCGAGCTTGGTTGCCGCGTCGACACCACCGATGATCGAAAATTGGTTGTCGCCTGCGGTGAGCGGGTGGCTACCGGCAAACTTTCCGTTTTCGATACTGCCGAGTAATTTACCGTTCGCCGTCAACTGCAGTTCGGTGGTGGTGGCGCCTTGGGTGCGGAATTCTAGGCCGCTTAGCTTCTTCGGCTCGAGGTCGCCCTCGCAGCGGATGATGAATTCGAGCAGCGGATTGTCGTTCCTACCGATGGCGATCGGGTTGACCTGCGCGGTGTCGTTCACCCCGAGCAGCTTCATCGGCTTGGACGGAGCGATCGTGAGATCGTCTATAAGCACGCCGGTGCTTTTCGGTGCGGTGGATTTGAAGCGCAAGCTGGTCGATCCTGTTGGAATCGGGATGACGATGTGGTTGGTGAAACCGCGCCCGACCTTGGTGGTCTTGTCGCCGCTGTGGATCTCCTTCCAATCGTCACCGATCTTGGCTTCGACTCTAAAGCTGAAGGGGCTACGGGAAGTCCAGCGCTCTGCCCAGAATTCGAGTTTGCTGTTCGGCTCGATTTTCTCTGGGGTGAATTCGACGTCGCCGAGCAGGTGCACGCACTGCCCGCCCGAGCGCGCGAGCTTCTTATCGAGTTCGACCAGGCCTACGCCGTTGTGCCAGCTGCCGCCGAATTTCGTGAACTCCTTTGGTTTTGGCGTCGCTTGTTTTTGGATCGTGTCCGTCCAGTGGTCGGTGCGGAATGGGGACACAGGTAGCCCGGTGGTGCTGATGAGATTGACGTCGGGGTTGTTCGCCCACGCGTAGCGGATCGCTTTTGGCGTTGGCACCTGATCGCTGGAGAGCCGGACGATGTTGTTCTCGATCTTGGCTTTGGCTTGATGGAACTCTTTGTCCTCACCTGCGATTTTAAATTCGCGTGGTGCTTTGCCGTCGGCTGTCTTCAACTCTTGATCGTAGGTGAGAAAATTCAGCCCCCGTTTGATGACCCGCGGGCTGTGTCCGATCATCTTCTTTTTGTAGACATCCGCGAGTGCAAGGTTCGCCAGCCGCTCGCCGACCGGTCGCTTGTTGGTCGGGTGGACGTTGGTCGGGTGGCCAACATCCATCGTCACGGCCATGCCTGTATGTGGGATTTCTTCTGAGACCTCACGTTGCATCTCGCGGAACAGTGGCCAGTTGCGGTTGAGGCCGGGGAGCTGCACGAAGTAGAAGGGGAGAGTCGGATTCTTGAACGCGCTGCGCCAACTGTTGATGAGCGTGATGAAGGTGTGCTTGTTGAGCACTGGATCGATCGGCGGGCTGTTGGTGCCATCTTGGGTGGCATCCGACTCACCCTGATACCAGATCACGCCCTTGATCGGGAAATCGGCGAAGGGTGTGATCCCTGCCTGGTAGAGGAAGCCAGGCTCGAAGGGATGGTGTGGCGGTGGACCGTCGAGGGCAGCGAAGTAGCTCTTCAGGTTTTGACGCGCACGTAGCTTCGTCCAGCTGGGGAGATTTGGGTTGTTGAGCCAATCAGGGAGGGCTTTGCGCAGGACTGGATCGGCTGCGATCACGCTCTCGGGGATCCAGCTCTGCATCGGGCTGCCGCCGATGGCGTTGTGGATGATGCCGATGGGGATTTCTGCTTCTGCCCATAGACGGTGCGCGAAGTGATAGGCAACCGCGGAGAATTTCTCAAGTGTGTCCGGCATGCAGCGTTGCCAGCGCTGGGTCTGATAGTAGTTGCTCCCGTCGGTCGTTCGCAGGAGATCCAAATCGTAGGCGCGGCTGTCTGGGTAAATTTCCCCAGTCATGTCGAACAAGCGTATGTCGTAGTTCGACACGCCCATGAAGCTGCCGGATTGTCTCATTCCGAATCGCATGTTGGACTGGCCGGAGGCGAGCCAGACGTCGCCGACCACGATGTTTTCGAGCGTGATGGTTTCGCTACCGCAGGTGATGGTGATGGAGCGTGGATCGGTCGAGGCACCAGCGAGTGTGAGTGGGATGGACCAGCGGCCGTTTGCGTCTGCGTTGGTTTCCAGTGTCCCTTTGCGGGCAGACAAGAGTGTCCGCGCTGCGACGGTCACCTTGGGCTTGGCGGTGCCGGTGAGGTGAACGGTTTGGTTGCGCGGCAGAACCATGTGGCTGCTGAACGGGAGGTCGATGGTGAGCTTGACGGTCGGAGCGGGGAGGCCGGACTCGAGATCACGGCGAACCTGCTTCCATCCATGTCCGGCTCCGAGCTGATCACTCAGTTGTTTCGCAAGCGCTGGTTCCTCCGCGGCGATGTTCTTTTTTTCGATCGCGCCCGCCTCGTAGAGTTCCGTGGCGACCGTCTCGTGTGTCGCGGTGTTGATCCATTCAGTGAATCGATGATTTTCGGTGCGGATCGAATACCCACGGACTTTGCCACGCGTGAACTGGGAGAAGGCGGCGGGTTTCCAAGCTCGCTGTGGGTCATCGAGGAGTGGCAGGAAGCTGCTGCCTTCGAGGTAGCTCGGCGCGTCGATCTCCGCTGCCTCGGCGAGGGTAGGAAATAGGTCGACGAGTTCGATCAGGCGCTGGCAGGATTGGCCATTGCCCTTGGCGCCCGGCTTGCGGATCATCAGAGCCACCCGCGTGTCGAGTTCGTAGTTGGTGGTCTTGCCCCACAGGCCGTGCTCGCCGAGGTGGTAGCCGTGGTCGCTCCACAGCGCGACGATGGTGTTCTTTTCCAGCCCTTGGTTTTTGAGTTCTGTTAGTACTCGACCGATCTGCGCGTCGATGTAGCTAGTGCAGGCGTAGTAGGCATGCCTGACCTTGCGCTGGTCCGATTCGGGGATGTTGCCCTTTTTTTGCTGATCGGTGTAGCGTCGCAGTTCACCCGATCCGTGGCCGGCGAGGCGTGGGGCATCTTCTGGAAGAGCCTGATCGCCGGCGATTGTGATCTTCTCGGGGTCGTAGAGATTCCAGTATTTTTTTGGCGCAATGTAGGGGGAGTGCGGCTTGATGAATCCGACGGCGAGAAAGAACGGCTTGTCCTGTTCTTGAGCGAGTTCCTTGAGTGAGGCGACCGCGCGGTCAGCAATCTGTCCATCGTAGAGGATCGAGTCTGGAACGTCGGGCGCCTCGGTTGCCGGGCCGAAGACTAGCTTCTTGGTCCAGTCACCTTTGCCGTAGGCCTCGGCGAATGTTTGTTTGGCGGCTTCGACTCCCTCCTCGGTGTAATAGTAGCGCGGGCCAGGGCGAAAGGCCGGGATCGACCAAGATAGCTCGTCGCCGAAGGTGTCGGCGACGGTTCGGCTCGAGCCCTCCGGGAAGACACCGTGGTAGATCTTGCCCATCGCCCGGGTGTGGTAGCCGTTGTTCTTGAACAGCTGAGGAAGGGTGGTGATATTGGGGTAGATCTTGCGAAAATGCTTGTGGTTGCCGTGGATCTGAACCGAATCCGGTCGCAGACCAGTCATGACGCTGGCGCGGGATGGTCCACAGATGGCCTGTTGGCAGTAGGCCCGGTCGAATCGCACCGCGCTGGCGGCGAATTGGTCGATGTTCGGGCTGATGATGTGTTTGTCGCCGTAGCAGCCGAGTTCGGGTCGGAGGTCGTCGATGGCGATGAAGAGGATGTTGGGACGCTCGGCGCCGGGGGCATTGGCCGCGAGCAACCGTAGAATCAGTAGTAGACTTAGAAGGGGATTTCTCATTCGTTCGGTTTCCAAAGTGGACGCTGCTGGGGGAGTTTTCGACAAGTGTTTAGTGGTCGCCACAGCCCACCAGTTGTGGCAAGCTCCGAACACGCCCATAGCATGAATCTGGTTCCAGAAAGAAAAAGTTTACTCGCCGCGACGACATCGGTTTTGCGGGATGCCATTCTTGCTGGCGAGTGGACGACCGAGTTGCCCGGCGAGCGCACCCTCTGCAGTCGAATGCAGGTCGGCAGGGACACCCTGCGTCTGGCGCTGAAGCAACTGGAGCGCGAGGGGGTTATCGGCGCAGGCGATCCCGGCAAGCGCAGGTCAATTCTTAAAACGGCAAAGCGCGGAACCGCTGTTGATCGGGCGGTGGCCTATCTCACACCGCATCGCCTGGAACGTCTTTCCGAGACGACGCTGGCGGAGATCGATGTGGTGCGTGGGCAATTGGCCGATGTCGGATTCCGACTGGAGATCGTCAACAGCCCGGCTTACAACCGGAAACGGCCAGCAGCGGCGCTGAAGAAGTTGGTGGCAGAGCGCAATGCCCAAGTTTGGATGTTGCATCAGTCAACCCAACCAATGCAGCGCTGGTTTTTTGACGCTGCGGTTCCATGTCTTCTGCACGGGTTTCCGCACGAGGGGATCGATTTGCCGTTTGTCGATATCGATTACTTCGCGGCCGGTCGGCATGCTGGCGGGTTTTTGTCCGGGCGTGGCCATGAACGGATCGCGCTGGTGCGCCCGGATGCTCGCCTGCGCGGGCTTGATCTGGCTGAGCAGGGCTTGAGTGAGGCGCTTGCGTCTCCGCTACGCATCGTCAGGGATCCGGGTGATGCGCAAGCCCTGTCCCGACAGATCGATCTGCTGCTGAAGATGGATCACCGTCCGACGGCACTGGTGCTGACGAGATCGCGCCAGGCACTAACGATTGCTACTCACCTCGGTCAAACCGGGCGCCGCGTGCCAGACGATCTTTCACTGGTGGTGCTCGACTACGTTCCATACCTCGAGTTCTTGTTGCCGAAGATGGCGTGTTATCGGATCAATGTTCAACACGCTGCGCGGATGATGGTACGGAAGGCTCTCGAACTCGCCGGTAGTGGCTCGACCACCCGTACATCGCAGGCATTGATGCCGGATTTTGTTGCGGGCGACTCGGTCGCGAGAAAATAGAATCGCCGCGAGTGGTTTAGCGAACCAACCATCCGTTCGGCTTTGTGATGACTGGGTTAGTAGTGTCAGTTCTGCTTATCAACAACCTACTATCGATGCGCAATTTTCTAATCCCCTTCGTCTTCACCCTTTCACTGGCCGCTTCCGCCCGAGCGGAAATCGTTCTTGGTGGCGCCGACACCACCATGATCGACAACTGGACGACCAACAGTGTGGTCTTCAACCAGGGCACCCAGGACGGCTTCAGCATGGACTGGGAAAACGTTGTCACGAACACTGCCGTGGTCGATAGCGCCGGCAACGAATTCGATATCGTGTGGGAGGCTGGTAACGATTACACGATCGGCCATATGTTCATGTTCAACGACACGGTTGATTTAGCTGACCTAGCTGTAGAAGGGGGCATCCAAGGCCTTGATTGGACCGCGAATTTCGAGTCCACCGAATTTGTTAACTGGTCGCCGGTTCTATCGGTAACCGACGGTGGAACTACTACCTACTACCGCTGGAACCATTCTGGGAACAATTGGAGTGGCAATGACGAGCAGGATTTTTCACTCGGTAGATTCGACCTGTCGCAGCTCGGCAACGGCACCGGGGCTGGCGCTGGCAACACCGTGATCTGGGGGGAGATGGTAGCAATTCCAGCTGTGATCACAAACTTTGGTAACACGCGTATCAACGGCACCAACCCGAACCTGCAGGCTACGACTGGAGTTATCCAGTTCGGCTTTATCCAGTGGGCGGGGGACGGCGGCGCTGCGCTGGCGAACACGGCTTTCTCGACTTCGATCGATTCCTTTGAGGTGGTGGTGAACGCTGACTTCGTGCCGCCTGTGGTGCCGACTGTGATCACGGTCGCGACGACTACTGACAAATCCACCTCTGCGACTTTCCGTGGGGAGGTCACCGACGATGGCAACTCGGCGCCAAACGTGACGATCTACTACGGTACAAGTGACGGCGGCGATGTCTTTGGTGACTGGGAGAATACTGTCGATGTCGGTCTGCAGGGGGGCGCTTTCGCTGCGACTGAAAATGGGCTTTTCCCTGAGACTACATACTTTTACCGAGCATTCGCCTCCAACTCCGCTGGCGATGATTGGGCCGATACCAGCGAGAGCGTGACGACACTCGCTGCTACTGGAATCAGCACGAAACTCGCATCGAGCGCATTCTCGTATCGTTACGAGATGGATGTCGATCCCAGTAGCCAAGACCTAGATTTGGCTGGTAGTTCGAACGATTGGCGTCCTGGTGGAGTAGGCGATTTTGGAATTCCGAGCGTCTCTGGTGGAGTAGCCATCTCGGATGCGACAGCCGCGCCGCCGGAAAATCTTTTCCGCACCGACGACGCAGGTAGTATTCAGCGTCAGTCGCTGCTTGGTGGTGATTTCACGATCGAGCTAGCGGTCAAAGTCACCACTCCTGACGGTGGGGATGCTGGCATCTTCGGTTTTGCCCTCGACCCAGGTGGCGATAACAGCTCGTTCCGATTTAACATTAGCAACCAGCGGGTGAACCTGGACGGCAACGGCAACAGCGAGATCGCGACAACATCGAATGCGGATGCCTTCCACGTTTTCCGGATCGCGTGGGTGGCGGTGGTGGACGAGTACACCGTGTGGCGGGATGGCGTCGAAATATTCTCGGGCCTTACCGGGACTAACGGTCCGTTCAGTGCCGACGGCGCCTTTTTCATCGGTGACTTTTCCGGATCTCTTAGCGGCGAGTGGCAAGTCGATTACATCCGCCTGCACGACGCGGCCGTCGCTCCGGCGGCTGAGATCCCCCTCGAGATCACGGGTATTCGCCTCGTCGGTGGAAATGTTGAGATCACCTGGACGAGCACGCCGGGTTCGATTTACAGCACACAAAAAATCACTGATCTGGAAGATGGAATCTGGCAAGAGATTGAGGAGGAAGTCCCAGCCAGCTCCGCTGCGACAACGACCTATATCTTCGAACCGCAGCCGGCTGATGATGTTAGGTTCTACCGTATTGTCGAGTTCTAGACGATAGCGATTGTTGCGCGGGCAGGTCTACCATGTGAAGCGAAATTTCCGTGGATTGCGGATGCCTGCAGCCGCTTTTGTGTCAGGATGCCGGGGCGGCCTTCTCTTTCAGATCGGTGCGGGAGCTTCGTAGGATCCGGTTCATCGAAGATTGCCCATTGGAGATGAGGGGGCAGATAGTTTCGCCAATGGCAATTTAACACAGTAGTAGATAGGCTGAGGATCTTGCTCATCGGGAGTGAGCGGATTTTGGGTGATCGAGCTGCCTTCCACGGAGTGCAACTCCATGCTGCTTTTCGCTCGCGGCTGATAGCCCGATAGGGTCTTGGGGAACCCGTACCCCGGCTGCAATCCACCACCACTGCAGGCATCCGCAGCCCACCGAGCCTTCGGCTCGAATCGTTTGCCCGCGGACGGCGAGGCTTCTGTTGTGGTAGCTCTGGTTCGCTACTCGACGAGTTCAACTCCTAGGCGGAAGTATCGACAACGGTCTCCGGTGGCAGGTGTCGGGGTGACTCGGATGAGTGCGGTTCCGTCGCCTAGGTTCTGCTCACTTGCTGATCCTGGAGTCTCTGTCCACGAGGAAAGGTCGGTCGATGTCTCGATCCGATAGGTGATTCCGGCTGCCGCCAAATTACGGCGATAGGTCAGGGCAATTGTGCCACTTCCAGTCGGGATCAGCTCGATCGGTGAGACTGAAGGGTGGTCATCGTCGGAGCCAGTAGCGAACTCGATCAGTCGGTTCAAGCTGTCACCGTCAGCGTCGGCTAGCGGGTCGCCGAGAAACTTCACCGTGCCGCTGCCACCGGGTGATCCTCCGGCGATGGCGCTACTGTGCCAGCTGGTCGCGAGGCTGTGGCTCGGGTTGGTCGCGGGTAGCTCGAGCACCAGGCTGTAGCCCGCGCCGTCGGCGGCGATTGGCCAAGGGGCGTCATCGTCGTAGGTGAAGTTGCGGATGGTGATGCCGTCGATGTTGACCAACGCTATCGTTTCGCCGCCGTCGCGCAGGTTGGTGTCGTTCTCGAAAGTTCCGCCGATACGCCGGCTCGGATCCACGCCGTGGCGAAGATCGAGTGCGGCTAGATTTTTTGCCACCACGATGTGTTTCCCGGCGGGTAGTAGGGAGTCGAGGCCGGGTGGAAAAGTGAAATCGATACCGTCGGTGAAACTGGCGCCGGTCAGGTCGATCTCAGAGCTGCCGATGTTCATCAATTCGATGTATTCGAACTGGTCGCCGTCGAGGATGCCGGCGTTGATCTCAGCTTGGGTTGGCGGGCTCGGGTTGTACATGATCTCGGAGACGACTAGATTGCTAGGTTCAGCAGGCGTCGAGCCGACTGCGTAGGTCGCCGTCACTGGGCCGCTCCACTCGTTGCCATCGAGTGCACGGGCTGTGATCATCACGCTTTGATCGAGTGTGAGCGGGGAATCCACGGAGGTATGGCTCAGTTCGAGTGAGGCGTCGATGAGAAAGTCTGATCCGCCAGCGAGCGTATTCATCCCCTGGATCGCTAGCGCGTTGCCGCCGTTGAGGACGGCGGACTTGAACGCGCTGGCATCGATGACAAGCACTGTGCTCAGCACGGTCTGGTCGCTACGGGATCCGGTGGAAGAAGAATTCCACTGGAGAGGGGTCGGCGCATTGAATCCACCGATTCTGGTTCCGTTCAGAAAGGCTGCAAAACCGTCATCGATGGTCACCCGCAAGGTGATCGAGTTGAGACTGGCGGCGTTGAAGAAGTCGAAGTTCCAGCGAAAGTAGCCGCTCGCATTCTTGTTCACCATGTCATCCTTGATGTCAGTGTTTACCCCCGCAGCTAGCCCAGGGGGAGTGTTTTCCCAACCGAGGCCTGGGGGCGCCAGAGTCCAGGTCGAGTCGTCGAAACTGCTGGGAGCTGCTGTCCAGGTGAATCCGATGGTGTCGTCCTCGGCGACGAAGTAGCGGCAATCGGTTCCGAATGGAACGACGGTGGTATCCACCGTGTTCGCCGCGCCGCCGTTGAAAAGGATCGCGTTTGGTGAGATCCCCCCGCCTGGAAGCCGTGGATCGCTTCCATTGGAGGTGTAGTAAATATCACTGCCGGCTGCGGCGAGCAGGGTTAGTTCAGTGCTGGGCGCGACCGAACCACTTCCGATACTAAGGCTGGGTCGGGGAACGAATTGCGCATCGATCGCTGCGGTGCGTGTAGTGAGCCAATTCTTCATTGCTTCTACTTTCGCCGGCCAACTCGAAGTGCCATTGCGCAGCGCGACGGGCTCGGTGATCTCGGCCTTCTGCGCATCGATGATCGCATTCATGTGATCAGTGGCGAATGAGCCTGCGCGTAGCTCCTGCCAGCGATCGATGTATTTCTGCTCGAAGTCGACATCGTCAAACAGGCGAGGGAACCACATACGGTTGTCGGCAAATCGCAGGTTGCTGCTCGGGTTGGTACTCGTCGGGCTGGTGGTGTAGCCCCGGTCAAAGTCCCAGATCGGACCAAACTTGATCTTGTCCGGTGCGGTGTCCCTGTAGAGCAGGGTGCTCAGGACATAGGCGTCTTGGTTCTTCGTTAGATTTTGCAGGATGTACTGATCGATGAAGTTATCGACATCGATGTGAGCCGCATAGCCCACCGACAGATCTTTCCAACTGGCACCATAGAGAGCATCCTCGAAAGCGTTCATCTCCGACTCAATCACGTTGCGCTGAGCGGCATTTATCTCGTACCCGCCTGGCGATTCAAAATTGAAGAACGAGTGATAGAACTCCGGAAGATCATCCCGGTTGCGGACGCCAAAGGCGCTGTCGTTTGGCGTTTCCAGCGTTTGGTTTGGGCCAGGTGTATGGAAGTGACGCGGCGTGCCGCCGCCGATCGGCTGCGGGTCCATGCGGTCGGCGTTGATCATCCACCCTCCGTCGCTACCATCCTGCGAAAGCCTTTCAAAGTCGATGCGATCGTTGCCGCGCTTGCGCTGTTCTATGAAAATGTAGATGCCGGCGTAGTCGGACATCGACAGCGAACCGCCGCCGGTGTTGAGGAAGACTTCGACGAACTGGGTACGCGTCGCGTAGCGCCCGATCTCGTTGCTCAACTGGTAGATGAAGGAATTGTGAAGCAACGGCCGGTCGTAGCGGTTGCCACTGAAGGCCTCGGTCGGTGCGTAGAGCACCCAGTCGGATTCGGCTGGCATGCCAAAGGGGGAGATGTCGGCGCTTTGTTCGATCGTGCCGTCTTCCCAAGTCTCGAGGCTGAGCGGCTTTTTCGACAGGGACGCCGAGCTCGAGCCGCGCACTCGGATACCTGCGTTGCTGACGATGGTGGGGGGATCTGCGGGGGAGGCTTGGCCAGATGTGGTGCGATCAAAAATCGCCATCAATACCGGCTGGCGCGCGACTTGAATGACGCCGCTGCCGTCATTGCCGTTCGGTCCCGTGCTGGAGTTGCGCTGAGGCACGCTGCCAGCGCCGAAGTTGTCGAGCACTACGATTGGAAGTGGCGATGAGAAAGTCTGCGTGTCAGTGGCCAGTTTCAGGTATTTCCGGGTCGTGATCGAACCTGCATCGGCGTCTGAAATCTGTGCGCGTGCCCGGATTTCGGTTGTCGCACTGATTGCGAAAGCTGCAGTGTAACTGGTGCCGTTGGCCGCGTTGGGATCGGTGCCGTCGGTGGTGTAGATGAGCGTCGTGCCGGCGGTCGGGTTGCTCAGCGTGATGGTGAGGGAGGTGGTGAAAATTTGGCTGCCCGGATTGAAAATGACGGCAGCGATTGGTGCGCTGCCGGCAGGGGAGTTGGTGTTTCCGGGTGTGGCAGTGGTGAAGTAGCCAGCCGAACCCCACGAGACGTCGGGGAATTGTTGCGGAAAGGTGGGGTCGAAGCTGCTGGCTTTGGTTGTGCCGTCGGGCATGGTCAGGGAGAGAAACTCACCGCCACTTGATAACTTAAAATTGGCGTGAAGTTCGCTGCCGGTGACCGCACGGTTCTTCTTCGATGCGAAAACTACGAGGAACTCACCCGGCGCCATCGGGGTTGAAGGGAATGTCCATTGAACTAGGTCTCCGCTGTCGTCTGAGAGCGACCAAGCTGCGAGATCACCCGCCATGTCCCCAGTATTCTGGATTTCGATCCAATCGGAGAAATCACCATCTTCGTCCGCCAGTAAGCTGTCGTTGACTGCCATGATTTCGCTGAGAACTGGCGAGAATCCGGCATTCGCAATCGGTTGGAGAGATAAGAATGTCAGAATCGATACGATCCAACATGAACTGGTTTTCATTTTTGGGGGAGGTGAAGCTGGTGCCAGCACTCGATACTACTTTATAAGCAAAGGGGGGCGCTGGGGAATTGGCAACGGTACACCGCTGGTAGGATGCCCGGACCAGCCGGAATCAAAATATTAGCGGCAACTAAAATTGATATTTATAGAGATGAACTCATCGGCCTCCTCCTCCGCGATTGAGATGGTCTGATCGAACCCTCGGTTACGAAACGACGGTCTATTACCTGAAGCAGGCGATTCGATCTCCAGCTGCACGATGGCACTAGCCTCGCCGAGGCCGATATTTTGATCCAGTGGGTTCGCTCCGAAGCTTAAAAAAGCCCGTTCCCTTTGCAGGAAACGGGCTTGAAATGTGTTGATCGCGTAATTACTTACGACGGCGACGCAGGATCAGAGCCAGTCCACCGAGGCCGAGAAAGGCCGTCGAGGAAGGTTCAGGGACAGTGTTGAGTGACACTGCGAAGCGTGCGTCGAACGAAGAGGGCGAGTCGTTGTTACCATCGTTATCTGCTGTTCCGGCGGTGTATGAATCACCAAAACCGCCACTGGCGTCACGTGCGACTGCTATACGAGCATTCACTGCGGAATCATCAGTGGCAGTAGTGGACCAGACAAGGGCCGTCTCCAACGTAGAGTTCAGGGCAATGTTACCAAAGCTCCAAATCAATGAGTCAAGCCCAGCTGCACTTCCGACATCGACCGTGTTGGTTGAAGAACCAAGGAATGTTCCGTCATTACCGTCGTTTCCTTGATACACGTTAAGGAAAAGTGGTCCGGCAGTAGCGACTCCAGTCACGGCTTTCAGGAAAGTTGCCGAATCTAGGTAGACGGTTGTAGGCAATGGAGAGTTGGCAGCAACTGTGTCTGTCGCTCCCAGGCCAGGAACATTCGGAGTGAAAGACTGGACTGCAAAGTTCGCTACTGCACCCCCTGTGGCTCCGTTTGGTTCGCCGATGTAGTTGTCAACGAGGATCGCTGCAGCATTCGCTCCCATTGTTGTTGCAGCCAATGCTGCGATTGTGAGTTTTAATTTCATAGTATTTTTCTGGGTTTGTGTTGATGTTCGAAAGAACACGGCTCGGCCAATTGATCGGCTCCGTCGCAATCAAAGAGACGCTTGCGTCCCAATGAGCTTTCAGTGCTGGCTGGAGGATGGCCGACCAGTAAATGAGGGTGATTCCCTCAAGCTTTGTTAGGTATGATCGGGGGCGTGGGTGTCAGCAATGCGAAAGTAAAGGCGTCACGAAAACACCTTTCGCGAAGTTGCTATGACCAATGGGCAGCCGCCTGATGGCTTCTAAAGGCCGGATTATTTCTCAATTTTGTTGATCTTTGCCGGCCCGAGGCTCCCTCCTGGGACGAACTCTGGGATCAAATTGATATGCGAAGTCGCACAGACCTGGCTCTGAAGAAGGTCCAGCACTCGGGGAAGAATCTGAACTACGGCGCGTTCTTCGTTGAGCTCATAGTGAGCGAGACTGGGTGAGGTGAATTCTAAAAGTGGCTGGGAGCGCAGTAGGATGACCGACATCTCACCCGGCACAGGGATGCGATGTTGCTGGAGCCAGGTAAGAGCAAAAAGGGCGATCTCCGGGATGCTGCAGATGATTACAGTCGCCTGACTGCCTCCCCGTCCGCGGGCGATCAAGCGCTCAAACTCGACAGCCATCATCCCGGCATCCATCGGACAAGTGAGGACGGTCGTCTGTACATCAACACCAGATAATTCCCGCAATCTATCTTCGAGTTGATCCTCCCCGACCAGCGGACTCGATGGTCGGGCGAGGGCAATGTGGCGATGCCTCAACCGTCGCGCGGTGGCGACGGCATGAGTCATTGCTGAAAGGCTGTCCACCTCGACACTTGCTAGATCCACCTCCGGTGCCGGGCTGCCAAGGATACAGGAAACCTGCTGGTGCTTATTGAACCAGCGCTGCACCTCGCCAGGCATCTGATGCAGGATCCAGACATCTCCCCTGACAGTGCCCAGCCATTCCTTCATATGAACTTCTGGATTGGCGAGCACCTTGTCCGGGATTCGGACGACACGGAAAATGCACCCGTGATTCGTTAGTTGGGACTGCAACTGAGCGATCAGGCGGAGATTCACGCTAGAGATCTCCGGCAATGGTTTGCGGGTTAACAAGATGACGCTCTTGGATCGGGTATTGGCGGTCGCACCTAACTTAGGTTTGGCAAGAATCCTGCGCCGCGTACCTGAACGCCCTTCATCGATCAAGCCCTCCTCTGCTATTTTGAGCATCGCACGCCGCAAGGTGCTCCGGCTGATCCCGAGTTGTTCGCACAGGGCTCTCTCCGGAGGCATTAGTTCTGTCCACTCTCCGCTAGCGATACCGGTGCGCAATCCATTCACTGTATGGGCAAGAACGGAAATGTGTTGGGGCGCGTCCGGCATCGCACTGACGATACCTCCATCACTGCGCACCATCAAGATCAAGACGGGGGTTGCCCATTCATGTCTGGTTTGGTGTCAAGACCGGTATTCTGGCGCCACCGCAATGCCCATGGCGGGCAGACTTTTTCCAACGTGCGCGAAGGCCATTGGGGCTGGCGTGCGTTTTGGGAGAATGGAAGGGAGTGAAGACGCGGCAGCTGGATATTAACGACCTCTATATGAAGCCCTCGTGAGGCTCTTCTATCACGAGGATAAGCAGGCTAGAACAGGATCACCCCCTTGGCGTTCCGGCCGGCGACCAGATCGTCAAAGGCCTGAGCGAGATCGTCGAGCTGGTAGGTCCTGGTCACTAACTCGTCCAACATGAGCGCTCCCGAACGGTAGTAGCTGATCAACATTGGAAAATCCTCCGCCGGCCGGCACTTGCCGTAGAGCGGGTTGAGGTAGGTCTTGTCCCACTCGAACAACTCCATGTCGAACGGGATCTCCTGCTCGATACCGCTCACCTGGATAGCCGTCCCACCATTGCGAACCATGGCCAACGGCGCCGCGCCCAGCTGCGGGACCGCGGTGCACTCGAAGGCGTAGTCGGCACCACGTCCACCGGTCAATGCTCTCACTTCTTCCGCCGCCCGCAGCAATCCTCTGTCTTCACGAGAGGCGCAGATAGTATGGGTGGCTCCAAATTTCTTCGCTGTAGCGAGCCGGTCTTCGCTGATATCGATCGCCACGATCATCGCGGCCGCCGCGATGCGTGCGCCCTGGATGACATTCAAACCGACACCGCCGGCACCGAGCACGACCGCCGAGCTGCCAGCCTCCAATTTCGCGGCGTTGGTCACCGATCCAACCCCTGTCATCACGGCACAGCCTAAAAGGCAGGCTGAAGAAAACGGGATCTCTTCCGGCAATTTTACCACCGCAGGTTCGCGCACTAAGGCCAGGCTCGACATCGTCCCTAAGTTGAAGGAGCGGGGCACCGCCATGCCTCGGTGTTGGGAACTATCAGCTCGCGCATGGCCGCACATCGGGTCTTTTCCTGTGACGGGCGAATTGATCTCGCAGAGCGACTCATTGCCGAGGTGGCACTGAAAACACGCCCCGCACGGAATGGCCCAACTCAACACGACCCGATCCCCGGGAAGAATACCCCGTACTTCGTCGCCTACCGCTCTGACCACTCCCGCCCCTTCGTGCCCCATGATCAGCTGACGTCCCCAGCGCATGGAGTCGTGATCGGTATGGCAGATGCCCGAGGCTTTGATCTCAACCAAGACCTCATCACCCCGGGGGGGATCGACCTCAATCTCCCCGATGCTGAAATTGCCCTCGCCGTCCGTGATAGCTGCTCTCGCTTGGTTCATTGTTGTCTACCCTCTTGGGCTTTAGTCGGTATGACAACGGTGGATTTGTCTACATTCAAAAGTTTGATCAGGCCAGTATCTCCGCTCTCTCGACAATGGTGAAACGTGGAGCGCTGTCGATTTACCTGACTCATTTCCGCCTACGACTTGTCTTGCAAAAGAGGCATCAGCCATCGGCCGCAGCCCGGTTAGCAAAGAGTTCATTCGCATCGAGCCGCTGTATCGTGGCGGTGTAGGGGAAGGGATGCACGTTTCGAAGGGTGGGCTCGATGGGATGTGGTTCCGAATCGAAGACGCGGGGGGCGAACCGATTTTACTCAAGGGAATCTTGCGCCGCCCGCTGTGGGTAAATGGCGGCAAGCGCGTCATCGTGCCCGGGCATGGTGGAGGGGGGTGGACTTGGTATTCGGATGATCAGGGCGCGACGTGGCAACGGTCGAACAATGTCCAGTCTCCCTAACATCAGATTGGTGGCGTTCATCAGGCCACGCGTTGGAATCATGGCATGGTCGATGCACCAATACGTCGATGAAATTGTCGGCCACTGTGGTTACAATCGCAAAGCCGGCGCACAGGTCGAAGGCGGAGCGCTGCGGGTGCGGCGGGTGGATGATCGATCGCTGACGAACCAGAATCAGGGGGCTGCTTGGAATTTCCCAGCCGGACATGGTGGATCGTTAAAGGTAAAAGTGCGCCTCGAGCCAAGCTGCGCGGGCATGCAGTTGGCTCTCTGTGATCGCTGGTCCACCACCGATTATCGAGAAGGCGGTGGGCAGCTTTACCGAGTGTTTCGACGGTAAGCAGATCTACGACGGCGCGAGTTTCATCAACGGTTCAACGTCGCCCACACCAACAACAACTGGAACTTTCACACCTTCCGCATCGCCCACGACGTCGGCAAACAGCAACTACCACGTCTGGCGCGATGGCGCGATGGCGAGCGGCTCTCGGCGCCTGCTGGCGTCGTCTACGATCTCGGCAACAACTACGACATCGTCGCTGCCGCACCTGGGGATGACGCCGACGGCGACGGTGCAAGCAACCTCGAAGAATACGCGGCCGACACCGATCCGACCAACCGCAGTTCGATGCTCGAACCGCTACCGGTAGACGTAGGTGAGTGCACAACGCGTTGGTTGTGCCCGTTTCGCCTTCTGCTGGAGGCGCAAGTAGTGGGCGCCTGATTTTTTTGGGGTGAGGTGGAAGACGAGTTTTCCCGGTGCGGAATCTGGCGGCGTCTTGATCAACCGCTGCTCTGGATCGAAGGCAGCGGCGGAGATCGTGTCCTCCTCGCAGTCACTGCCGAGGACGATGAAGTAGTCGTTGCCGGCATAGAGCTGGAGCGGGATGATGGTGAATCCCTCGGTCGCTAGTTCACCCGTCCAGCGGCTATCGCGACTGCGGTAGCCTTGGGAGGCGGCGATCTGATGGGCGACGTTTAAAGCGTTGGTCCAAGCGGTGCGGATGCCTGCCTCGCGCGCGGCTAGGGACTCTGCTGACGGCTTCTCCGGAACCTTGGAAAAATCCGGATCAGGGGGCGTTTGATTGCCTTCCTGGGCGGTTGCCAAGAGGACGAGTGTCGCGGTGGCCGTGGCGGCCGCTGCAAAAATTTGTGGGAGTCGTATCATCTTGTGAAGAGGTTGAGCACGCTGCGCAGCCGCGTTCGCGTGTCTTCGATGAGGGCGTCGTCGAACTTGTGGCCGATCGCTCGCTTCCCCGGTGACCAGAGTCGACCGATCTTTGCCAGCTGGTCGCGCAGTGAGGTGACGACGGGGGACTTGGATTCGAGGTGGGGGGCGACCAGCTGCTCGAGAGTCCAGTGGCTGCTGACCGCGAGGCTGGTATCGGGAAAGTCCTCCTCGGTGACGACACACGTGCTGATGTGGAGCAAGCGAACCCACATGCCGGTCGTGATGAGATTGGCAAGGTCCGGATCGCGTTGTGCCCGGAGAACCTCTGAGGTCTCGGTGACCAGTGATTCCAGTTCGAAGGCGATGCGTGCCCAGGCTTTGGATTCGGCGAGGCGGTTGATCTCCCGTGCGCGTTCTGTCATCCCGTCGCGGATTCCGAGGATGTTCGCGTAGCGCTGCATGTCGTTGGTGACATCGCGGATTTTCTGTGAGTCGCGTGCCATCGTCGCGAGGTGGGCCTCGGCGATGCTGAGGCCGAGTCGCAAGGTGGTTTTGGTCCGGTCGGACTCTTGGCCTTGGAGGACTGGGTGGTAGAGCTTGCGCCACCTAGGGCTGCCGTTTTTCGATAGGACGTAGAGCAGTTCGGGCGGAGAGGGGAGGGCGAGCGGGTTGGTGGCAACGAGTCCTGCCGCAAGCTGCTCATCGGTGAGGTCCTTGGTGGGGATCGACGCTGCTGGCGGCGCGGCTGAATCTTGGGATAGCGCGCAGAATAATCCTGCGGCTGAGACGGAGGCGATCAGTAGCGCGCTAGTTGCCGCTCGTGTCATCGGTGATAATCCAGTGGGGATTGACCAGTTCCCGGATGTAGACGGCTGTATCGCCTGGTTCTGACCCTGAAGGGAACTCGAGGCGCAGGATGCAGAGCTCCTCCGCCTTGTCTTTGAGAAACGCCTGCATGCGTTTGCCAAGTTCGTTAGCGCGCTCGACGTAGCCGATGATGACGCTGGTATCGTTGAGGGTCATGAGTTCGATCGCGAGGTAACGTTCCTCATCGGTAAACGGCGCCCGGTTGTCCGGGACGATGCGGGCGTAGACCCGGAAGTCCATCGGGGGCGTGGGTGCCTCCTTGATGAACGTCGACCAATCCATCGGATTGTATTGGACGTGGTATTCCCAATCGACACGGAAGCCCTTCGGTGTGTCTTCGAGGATCATCGTATGGGATCTCGGGCCGCCGAGGTCGGCCTCGGCTGAGTAGAAGTCGGGACCGATCGCGTCCGCCTGTTGGAGATCGCTCTTCAGGCCGAGGAACTCGCGCTCTTCGTCGGTTGGAAACGGCTTGCGGCTGTAGTAGTCCTTCATCAGGGCTGAGACGCGGAGCGGTTGGCGGATGTAGGGGGGGAGGGACTCCTTCTTGTTGGCACCGAAGAAGCTGGCGAGGGTGTTCTGGGCGCGCTCGTCGAGTTCGTCAGGGGTCTCATTGCTGCGGTCGACCGGTGGGAGGTCGCCCGACCCAGGCACGTAGGCAGGGTCACCAGCGCTAGATTTTTGGGAAGTTTTCTTCGCTGCTTCACTCTGGATTTTATCGACGTCGAGGATCGGGGGCTCTGTTTTTTTGGGGAGGACAAATTTAAACGCGATGAGTCCGAGAACGATCAGCAGCGGAATGCCGATGAGTAGTTTTTTCTTGAGCAGAGCGGCGTTCGATACTTGCGCTGGCTTCTGCTTGGGGCTGCGCCGTTCGTTTTTCGTTTCTGGGCGGAGTTTGCGCGAGTTGTGTTTCTTCTCGGGCTCGCGGGGAATGATTTCTTGATCCTTCGGAGGAGCCGGAGGCTTGGTTAGGAATGAATCTACTGGCGTTTGTTGCGGCTGCGATGCTGGGCGTGATTCCGTAGCCGGCGTGGGTGATGCCGGTGAAGGACGTGGCTTTGCGGGAGCTTGCTTTGCGGGAGCTTGCTGAGCGGGAGCTTGCGTTGCGGGAGTTTGCGTTGCGGGAGTTTGCGTTGCGGGAGCTTGCTGAGCGGGAGCTTGCTGAGCGGGAGCTTGCGTTGCGGGAGTTTGCGTTGCGGGAGTTTGCGTTGCGGGAGTTTGCGTTGCGGGAGTTTGCTTTGCGGGAGCTTGCTGAGCGGGTGCTTGCTTTGCTGGGGAGGGGATTGGTTGCTCCGGAGGCCTCGGGGTCGTGGGTGCCTGTTTGGGGGCGGATGGTGGCCGGGTCACCTGCTGTTCGACAGGGGACTTAACCGGAGGAATATTTTGATGGGGAGGAGGCCAGATCGGCGGTTGCGATGCGGGGGCCGGGGTCGGGGCTTTCTGGCTCCCAGGCCGCGGGGGCGGGCAATTGCCCGGCAGCCGCTCTTTCGGCGCTTGTGGAGCCTGCTGCGCTTGTGGGGTTGGTTGCTTGGCAGGCTGTGGGATGGGCGTCGGAGCGGGCGTCGGAGCGGGCGTCTGTTCGCGCTTGCGGAAAACGGCAGGAGCCGCCTTAGGTAACGCTGGCGACGGCGGAACCTTTTCCGTTGGTGGTGACGTATTCGGTGCAGGCTGAGGAATCGGTGGCACCTTTTCCGGGGCGATTCCTAAGTCTAAATCGAGGTCGAGATCAAAGTCGTTGTCGTCGTCTTCTGGCATGTCTGCAGTCCAAGTTTCTAGCCAAGGGGTGGGTATTCAAGTAATAGTTTGGAAACCTTAGAAACTCAACTGGTCGATCTATGGCTTTGTCGGGTGGAGATCTTCGTCCATTTCGCTCTCGTCCTGCAGGTAGGTGCGTGGGGTGTAGGCCATCGCGAAGGGGACGAAGAGAGCCGCGGTGAGCAGCATGAGGACGGTGAAAAACCAGAAGTAGGCAGCGCCCTCGAGGCGGAGGCCTCCACCTGCGGTGAAGGTGCGTTCGAGCGGGGCGCTATCCGCCTGTCCCGCTTGCTCGACCTCGAGCAAGCCGCGCTTCTTTTTCTCCCTGTAAAGCCAGGTGCTCGGGTCTTCCTCAGTGGTCGATTTGACGTCGATGGTGATGCCTAGATCCCATTTAGTCCCGTGCTTTTTGTCCGGACCATCGGACACGATCCGGGCTTGGCTCTTGTGGACGAACTGGTAGCGGAGGGGATTGCCCCATGGAT
The DNA here is from genome assembly GCA_047619485.1 of Verrucomicrobiales bacterium. Taxonomy (GTDB): domain Bacteria; phylum Verrucomicrobiota; class Verrucomicrobiia; order Verrucomicrobiales; family DEV007; genus JBLHKE01. The sequence continues at coordinate 21,425 of JBLHKE010000007.1, forward strand.
CATCTGGCAGGGAATCGAGCTCTAGCGGGAGTGCTGAGTCCTGGTTAAACCGGGTTCTCACCCGATCTGCTGTCGCTGTGAGGACGGCAGATGTGGACGATTCGATCAGCTTGTCGTTGACCTTCAGGTCGTCCTCCGTCCCGGCTTTCTGATCGTAGCCAGGGTGTGCTTTCTCCCCATCGAACTCGATGTCTGGCACTTGGATGTAGAGATTGATCAGCGCGGTGATCATGTTGCCGGCGAAGACCGAGGCGAGGAACAGTCCCATGATGAACGATTTCATCCTTTTCGGTGCTTGAGTGTATGAGAACTCGAGGCAGACGATCGAGATCAGGATCTCGGCCGAGGTGAAGATGAGGTAGGCGAGGAGTTGCCACCGGACGTGAGGTTGGCCGCCCTTGTCAATGACGACTTGGGCGTAGGAGATGACCGCAAAGGCGATGACCATCAAGAACAGGCCCGTTCCGATCTTTCTGAGCGGCGTCAGCTTCACCCGTCTGCCGACAGCCGGGTAGATGAGGAAGGTGAAGAGCGGGATGAGGATGAGAATCAGGAAAGGGTTGGCCGCCTGAATCTGTGACGGGAGCACCTCGTAGCCGAACAGGTCGCGGTTCATCCGTTCGGCCTGGAAGACTAGGGTGTTGGCGGTCTGATCGAAGAGGCACCAGAAGACGGCGACGAACAGGTAGAGCGGGATGAGTTTGCGGATGGCGGCTATGCCTTCAGGGCTTTTCAGCTCGTCGATGAAGCGGCTGCCGTGGGCGGGGACGTGGACGAACTTGGTGCGGCCGAGCCAGAAGCAGATGGTCGCGATTGCCATGAGGATCCCGGGGATGCCGAATGCCCAGTGCGGACCGAATTTTGCGAGGATGATCGGGATGGCGAGGTTGGAGAGGACGGCTCCGAGGTTGATCGAGAAGTAGAAGATGTTGAAGATCCGCGTCAGGAGGTGCTGGTTGCGCGTGCCGAATTGATCACCGACGTGTGCGGAGACGCAGGGTTTGATACCACCTGCCCCGGCGCTGATGAGGATGAGGCCTGCAAGCAACCAGTACTGGGGTGGTCCGGAAATCCCCATGAAGGCGAGGCAAAGGTGGCCGAGGCAGTAGACAATTGAGAGCCTGATGATCGTCTTGTATTTCCCGAAGAATGTATCCGCGATGATCGCACCGATGATCGGTGTCAGATAGACCGCTCCGGTGAACAGCGAGGTGACGACGGTCGCCTCGGCAGCCGTGTAGTCTTTCCCGCCGAGCACTGCCATGTAGTTCACGAGGAAGACGAAGAGAATACCCTTCATCCCGTAGAAACTGAAGCGCTCGGCGGCTTCGTTGGAGATGATGTAGGGGATGCCGGGCGGCATCTTGTCACTGCTGACAGGCGTGGTTCGGTGGGCGCTCATTGGACGAGAGTCTGGTGGGTGCGAGGGGGGATTGCAAGACGTGGATGCGCTGATCCCTGACGACTCGAAATCGAGGCGCGAGACGGTTCGCTGGGGCGGCGACTCGTTCTAGTTGCTCAGTTTCCAATCGCCGCTGGTCGCGTTCTTCTTCTGGCTGGCCTTCTCTTCCTCCCGCGCTTCACCGCTGCCGATCCCGAATTCGAGTTGATCGAGTTCTGAGGATGATTGGATGGGCGGGATGGGTGGCAGGAGCTCGCGTGGGTCATCAGGAATGGTGTACTTCGAAATCTGCGTGTCTGACTCGGACTTGAGCCATGCCTCTGTGTTCTCTCGCTCCTCAATATTTTGATTGATGATTTTTGTGCTCGCCTCAACCGCCTTTCCCTGGAAGCTCGCTTTGACTCCAAGGACGAGGCCGATGGCCGCGATCACACCAACGATCGGTATCATGAACGTCCCGATTCCTGCTCCAGTTGGGTCGCTCTTGCGTTTTCGCACCGAGCTATCGTCGGTTTCCTGCTTGATGATCCGGGCTCCCTTAGCCGATTTTTCTCTCCTGGCTCCGGTGTTGAGCGGCGGGGCGAAACGGTAGTCGAGGTGGGGGCGGAGCGCGTCGATCCTCATCCGCACGGAGTCGAAGTCGACCGGGATGATGTGATCGTCGAGCGTGCTGAAGGCGTAGCGCAGCGTGTGCCGTTGATCGGATGCTGAGTGCTTGTAGGAGAACGTGAATGCGGTGCCGGTCGAGCGCTCGGCGGATTCACTCGCCCCCGCCTGCCACGGGGTGTCGATCACGATCAGGTAGCGGACGTTGCAGGGGAAGTTCAGGGCGTAGGGAGTGGAAGATTGTCCGATGTTCCGCGGGAGGTTGCGCAGGATTTCCGTCGGGGTGAAACTTGCCACGGTGTGTTCACCGACGAGCAGGCTGGGGATCTCTAAGTGTTCTTCCAGCGTGATCTCATTGTCGCAAGATGCTTCGCGGATCTTTAGTTTGCTGCTGGGGCTGGAGCGCGGGTAGCGCGATTGCATTTCCGTCAGGCGCTGCTCTTGGAAGTCGGTCGGGCTGATGGTGGCGAGTTGCTTGCGCAGGCTGTTCGCATCTGTTCCGGTAGTCTTAGACGTGACTTTCAGCTCGGCGCTGCCATCAGCAGCGACCTTGAAATGTTCGGTGATCGTCAGCAGGTTTTCCCTAGCGTTCGGAGGGGGGACTGCGCAGAGCTTTGTTGTTTTCGGGCTGACCTGCAGGCCTACACCGTAAGGACGAAGTGAATTCGCTCGGATTGGGCCAGCCTCAAAAGTCGCCGTTGGGTCGATCCAGAAATCTTGATCATCGTAGTGGGCGCGGACGACGACGTGGTCGAACAAGTCCGAGGCAGGCAGCATGGTGGACAGGGTTCGCATGCGGGTTTTAGAAACCAGAACAGGCGCGGCTGGGATGCCGAAGGTGCGCAAGAATTGGACCAGCAGGCAGGCCTTCGACTTGGCGTCGCCCGCATTGGATTCGATCACCGCGTCCCCAGGTTCTACCGGAGATTGGGTGAGCGCGTGAGTCGGCAGCGTGGTGATCTCGTTCTGTATGAAGCGGGAGGCTAGTCGTGCCGCTTCCCATAGATCATCTGCGGCTGCATCGGTGAAGTCCTGAGCTCGTGCGGCACCATCGGCTCCGATGTGTGGGATCTCCCAACGCCGGTAGATATCGGCGGCGATCTTTGGCCACGATTGGGTGTTGCTGAGTTGAAGTTCCGGACTGGAGCCCAACCAGATTGGTGCATTATCGACACGTCGAATCGCCGGAACATCACGCTGAGACCATTGGTAGAAGCGGCTGCCTTCGGAGAGTTTTTTCACGACTGGTTCCAAGTTTTCCTCGGTGCAGTGGCTGTAGATTTTGACCTCCGACTGGGCAATCGCCGAAACATACCAATCGCAGATTGGGACACGCTGGCGCTGCGGGTGGACGGCGGAGAAGCGCCGGCTTGGGGTGTGAGCCTTCAGCGTGTAGGCGACATCGATCGAGTCGGTAGGGCGAAGGTCTTGCAGGGTTGATCTTGTGATCAGCCGATTGGCTTGCTTCGATTCCACTACGGTCAGCTCGTCTACCGAAGCCACCTGGTCGATCACTTCGCCAGCGCGCCAGATCCGGATCCAGTGCACGATGAGATTCTCGTGATCGTGCGCGAAGGGAATGTTGATCTGGCTCAGGCTCTCAATCGCCTCACGGTGGTGAACCTGCCGGATGTGACGGACAAAGCAGGCACTCTGTGCGAGGTAGTATTGTCGATCGAGGAGTAATAGGGTGAAGGGGACGGTGGCGCTTGGCTCATCAACGTGACGAAATTTTCGTTCGACCGCCCATTGCACGGGGGCTTTCAATTGAAGTTGGTTGCTGGCAGAGAGTTGAGTGAGGAGTCCAGACATCGGAGGATCGTGCCACAAAATTCCAAAAAATAGAACAAAATTAAAAGTTTTTAAAATTTTCAAAGGGGGGGGGCTTGCGATGTTTGGAAATTGACCGCATCCGCGCTAGCATCCTGGGAATATGAGGCTCAAATTTCTAATTCATCTGAGTACTAGCATCGTGCTTTGTCTGTTCGGACAGCTGAGTATTCTGTCGGCTCAGACACGAGAGATTCGCGTGGCAACTTTCAACACCAGTCTGTTTCGGAATGAATCTGGAAAATTGTTAGAAGAGCTTGGCGGGTCGGATGTTATCAAAACGCAGTGGGTTGCGGAGATCATCCAGCGGGTGAATCCAGATATCGTTTTGCTCAACGAATTCGACTACGATGCGGCTGGCGACGCAATCGACCGCTTCCATGCCAACTACCTTCAGGTCGGGCAGGGCAGCCAGAGTGCTGTCGAGTTTCCCTATCGCTACGTTGCGGAGTCGAACACCGGGATCGCGTCCTGTTTTGATTTCAACAACAGCGGGCATGTCGTGAAGATACCGATGCGTTCGGGCTATGGCGAAGATGCGTTCGGCTTCGGGCAATTTGAGGGGCAATACGGGATGGCGGTGTTGTCGAAGTACCCGATCGATCTCGAAGGCGTGCGCACTTTTCAGACCTTCCTCTGGAAAGACATGCCAGGCGCGTTGTTGCCGGACCGTTCGTTCACGCCAGCGCCTGGTGACTACTACAACGAGGCAGAGTTAGAGGTGTTCCGGCTTTCGTCGAAGAGCCATTGGGATTTGCCGATCGATATCGATGGTGAGGTCGTGCACCTGCTGGCATCCCATCCGACCCCACCGACATTCGACCAATCAGAGGATCGCAATGGCTTGCGCAACCACGATGAGATCAGGCTCTGGGCGGATTACGTCGGCGGCAGCGGGGGATACCTCTACGATGACAATGGAGAACGTGGCGGGATTGGCGATGACGTTCGGTTTGTGATCTGTGGTGATCAAAATGCCGATCCGGTCGACGGTGACAGTGTCGATGTTGCGATCTTGCAATTGCTCGATAATCCCAAGGTCAACGGGAGTTTTACCCCGAGGAGATCGAGTGGAAACTCGGACACGTCCACGTTCGGGTTGCGTGTCGACTATGTCCTACCATCACAAGCTGGATTTGAAATTGTGGATGGCGGGATTTTCTGGCCGGTCGGAGGTGCGGACGGCGCCAACCTGGTCGGGGCCTCTGACCACCGGTTGGTGTGGATGGATCTGAGCTTGACCCCGTTGATCTCGGAGGCGGTGCAGGCCTTGCAGGTTGAGGTGGATGGGGCGGACGTCGTGTTGACGTGGAGCGCGAACGCGGGTGTCAGCTATGAGGTGGAATCCTCGGATGATCTGCAGGCTTGGAATGCCGTGACAGGGGAACCGCCTGAAGTGGCAGATGGGGCGGTGTTTTTCCGCGACTCAGGTGCGGCGATCCTGCCTGGACGGAAATTCTACCGTGTGCGCGCAGACTTCGACTAGCGTTGCTGGATACGCAGGTGCAGGAACTGCGCGTCTTGAGAGCTTGGCACGGAGACGAGAAAATGGTTGTCGCTCAGCTCAGAAATGTTGCCTGCTCCAACCGGAGTCCAGCCGGTGAGGTTGCTGGAAATTTCAGGGATCACCTCGTAGCAGGTATGAGCTCTGACCGTGTATTCGAACTGAAAAGAGCCGCCGGTGATCACCGGGGACGGGAGGTTGGTCGGTTGGGTCGGATCGAGATCGAGGGCATACTCGAGCAGATTGTTCAGGCCGTCCCCATCCGGGTCATCGTCCGGCTGGCGCTGGTTCGACGCGAGTCCGAAACCCTCTGCCCACTCGCTCAGCGGTGTCTCGAGTCCGAGTAGGTCTTCGACGATCTCTAACTCGCTGAATGGCTCGGCGCCTAGATCGTATTTCTCGTTGTAGGCCGCGATGATCTCGTTGGCGACGAGGGCCTGACCGTTGGTGTTGGGGTGGAAGTTTTGCGATAGATCGCCGCCCAGCCACAGGTATTCAGCATCACCGTCATCATCGCCTTCGTTGATGAAGGGATAGCCGCCAATGCAGTAGGGATCATCCGAGAGGAGCTCGGTTACAAACGTGAAAACATCAGCGTAGCCAATGTCCTTCTCCTCGGCAAGATCGCGGAGATTGTCGTTCAGCGTCTGCAGCGCGGTGGTGACACGGCCGGTTTTGATCGGGTCAGTCGGGTGGTCGGCTTTGACTTCCGGGGTGGCGCCGACGTGTGGGACGTTGACGAGGATCATGCGCATGTTTGGCGTGTCGTCTAGGACGAAGTCGATGATGTCCTTAAGGTCGTTCTCGATGCGCGCGATGATGTCGTCGGCCGTGCCCTGGTTGCCGTTGTAGATCGGGCCATACTTGCTGTCGATGTCGTTGCCACCGATGAAGACGACAACGGAATCGACGTTGTCGAAATCATCGTTGATCGCATCTTGGAATACCTCTTGCAGGAAGCTGCCGCCAGTGAGCAGGTCGGCGAAATCTTCTGCGGACGACGTGGGTTGTGCCCAGTTGTATTCGTAACGCCTAGTCGGTCGCCTTTCGCCAAAATCGAAGTCATCGGCACGATTTTCCGCCAGTAGTTCCACCCAGTTTCGTGCATCGGGGAAGACCGGGAACTCAACTTGGTATTCTCGCGACAGGCTGTCGCCGATGACGAGAACTTTCTCGGCGGCGAGAGTGTTCGATGACGGGAAGAAGGCCGCGCAGGCGACGACGGCCGCCAGGGAAAGGGCGGTTATTTTCATGTCTTAATTTACTCCGGAAGTTGGGGCCGGCAAGCTAGTTCAGGACGAGCAGTAGGAACTCGCTGTCGCTCAGGGCGGTGATCACGAGTTCGGTTTCATCGATGATCCTCGCCGAGCGCTTTTCGCTGAGTTCGTGCCCGTTCAGATCGAGATTCCCACGGTCGCAGCGAAGCCAGAGGGCGTGTCCGTCTCTGATCGGGTAGGTGAGCCGGTGGCCGAGGCCGAGCTGGCATGTGTAGATCTGCACTTCGGCGTTGATTCTGAGCGAGCCGAAGCGCCCGTCGGGGGACGCGAGCAGGCAGAGGATGTTGTCGCGCTCCGCGTCGGAGAACCTCCCACGACGATCTGGCAGTTCGGCCTTTAGCTCGATCGGCGAGAACTGGAGGTCGCAAGGATTCTCCGCGGCCCTGCTGCTGGAAAGCCGCGTCGTGTTGCCATCGAGCGAAAACGTTTCGTGCCCAGCCTGGTGGCCTCCAGCTGGGAGTAGGGCGTGGAATCGGCTAGCGGGTGAAGCGGAATGATCAAGATTTATCATTTGATTGTGAAGCGGGCTACGTAGGGTAGGATGTAGTCAACAAGACCAATGAGCGATAAATTTTCAGCCTACGCAAACCCGGAAAAACTAGTCAGCACCGACTGGCTGACCGAGCACCTAAATGACGAGAACCTGCGGATCGTGGAGAGCAACGAGGACTTGCTCCTCTATGATATGGGGCACATCCCTGGAGCGGTGCACATCGATTGGCGACGCGATTTGAACGATCAATTGACGCGCGATTACGTCAACGCGGCCGATTTTGCCGAGGTTTGTTCTCGCAACGGGATCGGGCCCGAAACGACGGTGGTTTTCTATGGCGACAAGTCGAACTGGTGGGCTTGCTACGCCCTCTGGGTGTTCAACCTCTTCGGACACACGAATACCAAGATCCTCGATGGCGGCCGCGACAAGTGGAAAGCCGAGGAGCGCGAGATGACGAAGGAGAAGCCAAGTATCGATCCGGTGGATTTCCCGCTGCCCGCCAGCCGGGACGACGAGACGGATCGTGCATTCTACTCGGACACCTTGAAGCACATGGCGGAGGGCTTGCCGATGGTCGATGTGCGCTCGCCGGGTGAGTTTTCTGGTGCGGTCACCCACATGCCTGAATACCCTCAGGAGGGGGTGTTGCGCGGCGGTCATATCCCGAAGGCGAAGAGTTGCCCGTGGTCGACGGCTGCCAATCCTGATGGGACGTTTAAGACGGCCGAGGAATTACGTGGGATTTACACCGAGGGGCTTGAGCTTGGCGATGCCGACCAGATCGTGGCTTATTGCCGCATCGGGGAGCGATCGAGCCACACCTGGTTCGTGCTCAAGTACCTGCTCGGTTACAAGAATGTGCGCAACTACGACGGCAGCTGGACCGAGTGGGGCAACATGGTGCGCTCGCCGATCGAACGTTCTTAATTTTTTCTCGAAGCTGCTATGAGCTACCCCGGTGGACTGGATGATATCATCGAGCTTTTCGAAATCTTACCCGAGATCGAAAAGCGCGAGACGCTGATCACTTACGCGGAAGGCGCAGATAAGTGTGGACCCCGAGAGGGAGAGGCCTTCGAACTCGAAGACATTCGCAAGGATGAGGAGTGCACCGACACGGTCGGGATCTTCCTCAATCACGATGCCGAGACCGGTGCGCACTTTCGGGTGTCGCTCGGGCACCAGGTGCAGACGCTGACGCGGGCGATGACCTCGATCTTGTGCAAGGGGCTCGATGGCTGCTCACTAGAGGAGATCCTCGAGGTGCCGAGCGATTTTGTGCCGAAGATTGTCGGGGGCGAACTGGTGCGGCAGCGCAGCCAGACGGTGTATTACGTGCTGACGCGCATGAAAGGTGCTGCGAAGGTGTTGTTGCGGCGCCGCGAGGCGGCTGAGGGGGAATGACTGGTGGCTGAACTCGCCAGAGTATAGATGGATGTTGGTGGGCGTCGCGATGGCCTTGCTAGGCATGGCTAAATTCTAGCGAAATCAGCTACATTTTTCGACTCGATTTGGAGATCGAACTCACGCCGCTACAGCTGAGCAGCAGCTTCGCGCACGAGTTCTTCGGTCGTGTGCCAGTCGATGCAGGCGTCGGTGATCGAGACTCCGTGGGCGAGGTCGGCTTTCGGTTGGGGAAACTTCTGGCTGCCGGCTTGGAGATTGCTCTCGAGCATCGAACCGATCACGTTCTTGTCGCCGGCGAGGCGCTGGTGGATGATGTTGCGGAAGACGTCGGGTTGGCGGTTGTGATCCTTGCCACTGTTGTCGTGGCTGGCGTCGATCATGATCGCTGGGCGCAGGCCTGCCGCTTGGAGCAGGGTCTCTGAAGTGGCGACGTGCTGCGGGTCGTAGTTCGGGCCATTCTCCCCGCCACGCAGGATAATGTGGCAGTGGGGGTTGCCCTTGGTGGTGACGGCGCTGGCGATTCCCTGCGGGCTGACGCCTAAAAAGGTCTGCGGCTGGGTCGCTGCTTTGATCGCGTTGACCGCGGCGACCAGCGAACCGTTGGTGCCGTTTTTGAAACCGAGCGGCATCGACAAACCAGAGGCCATCTGGCGGTGGGTCTGGGATTCGGTGGTGCGTGCGCCGATCGCGGACCAGCAGATGAGATCGGCGATGTACTGGGGGGTAATCGGGTCGAGTAATTCGGTCGCGGTCGGCATCCCGAGGTCGATCACGTCGCGAAGGAATGTGCGGGCGATTCCGAGCCCTTTGGTGATCTGGTTGGTGTCGTCGAGGTCGGGATCCATGATGAGTCCCTTCCAACCGACGGTGGTGCGCGGTTTTTCAAAGTAGACACGCATGACGATGTAGATCTTGTCCGAGACCTCGTTGCTCAGTTCGACTAGTTTGCGGGCGTATTCGAGACCGGTCTCGACGTCATGGATCGAACATGGCCCGACGACGAGGAGGTGGCGGTCGTCGTCACCAAAGATGATGTCTTGGATCTGTTTGCGCGAATCAGCAACGAATGCGGCCTGCGCGGGTGTCCGTGCGATTTCGTGGCAGAGGAGTTCGGGGGCGGGGAGGGGAATGTTAGAGGCGACGTTGAGGTCGCTGACTCTGTCGGGGTTTTGGGTTTCCACGGGATGTCCAGAAGGTACGATATTTTGGTGAGGATTAGGCGCCTCCCGATCGGTGGGACGACGTTCAGAAAACTAGCGAGGGAGAGAAATGGTCAGTCCTCGGTGGTGCGAGGGGCAGGGGAGACTTCGAAAGGCTCGTAGGTCTCATCCTCAGTTGTCCCGGTGTCGTCAGCTGCTTCGGGTTCGACAGGTTCCGCCTTGCGGATAATCGCTTTGGGAATCGAGGCTGGATCAACGGGCACGGCTTTCGAGACTTCGTTATCGAGCTGAGTGCGGGGAACAGTCTCCAGAACGATCGGCGTTCCCGACTTGTTCACCGGAGCGGTCTCATTTTCCTGAGGAGTCTCAGCAGGTGAGTTGTTTCCCCCAGCCGGTGTCGCACTTGGATTCGCGGCCACAAAGGTTGGCTCTGATCCGATGGGCGGTGGTTGCACCGTGTTCTGATTGTTTCCGTAAAGATGACTGACTAGGTAAGTCCCACTGATGCCGAGGAAGACGACAGCTGCAGCTGATGCCACAATCGGACGTATGTGGATGCGGCTCGTCAGGCGACCAAAACGATCCCGTACCTCTTGGCTGACGCCTCCGAGCAGGAACTGTTCGGCTTGATGGTCGTCGGCAGCGCTGAACTGGGCGATCGCATCGCTCGTGTCGACGCCGACATGCTCACAGTAGATCTTGAGGAAACTCTTGGCGAACATTAGGTTCGGCAGTTTCTCAAACTCGTCGGCTTCAAGTTGACGCAATACGTCCCGATGGACGCGCGTTTTATGCGCGACATCTTCGATCGTGAGACTCAACGAATTTCTCGCAGCCCGCAGTTGTTGTCCGATTGATTCCGACATTATGACCTCTAGTTCTCCTTTGCTCGAGTCTAACTACGCCAAAAAGAGAACATTTCATCAACCATTGCATAAATTTTAAAACTTTCAGCTGTTAAAATCGACTAGAATCTCGCGGGGTTTCGCTCCCTCACCGGGACCGATTACACCACGTGTTTCTAGAATGTC
>JBLHKE010000008.1:0-31472 GCA_047619485.1 Verrucomicrobiales bacterium
TGGCACCGCAAGCTCATTGCGAAGAAATACGATTCCAGCGGCGTCCGACGGACAGTAGGTCGCCCGCCGACGGCAGTGGAGCTCCGGGATCTCGTGATCAGGGTGGCCGAGGAGAACCGAGGTTGGGGCTATACGAGGATCCGGGGGGCGCTTGCAAATCTCGGTCACGACATCGGGAGAGGAACCATCGCCGACATTCTGAAGCAGTCCGGTATGAAGCCAGCGCCCGAGCGCGAACGGAAGACCACCTGGGCGGAGTTTCTCAAGATGCACTGGGAGGTGCTGGGAGCCACGGACGTCTTCACCGTGGAGGTGTAGACGCTGTGCGGGCTGGTGCGCTACCACGTGCTGTTCGTGATCAGGCTCTCGAGCCAGAAGGTGCACATCGCCGGGATTTTGCCGGAACCTAACGGGCTGTGGATGAAACAGGTCGGGCGAAATCTCACCGACTGCGTGGACGGCTTCCTATCAGGCTACCGATATCTGATCCACGACCGTGCGACCGTGTTCACCCGCGAGTTCCTTTCGATCCTCGAAAGTGGCGGAGCAAACTCGGTGCGCCTGCCGCCAAGCTCTCCCAGTTTGAACGCGTTCGCCGAGATGTTTGTGCGTTCGATCAAGGAGGAGTGTCTGAGCCGGATGATCTTGGTTGGTGAGGGATCTCTGCGAAGGGCTGTCGCTCAGTTCTGCGAGCACTACCACTGCGGGAGGAACCACCAGGGCTTGGGTAACAAGATCATCGAACCTGACTTCAGTTCGGACGGTGAAGGGGAGGTGAATTGTCGCGAACGGCTTGGTGGACTGCTGCGCTATTACTACCGGGATGCAGCGTGAAAACTGGACGATTCGAGTTTCCGGACACTACGGCGTCACGCCGCTGCTCTTCAAGATCTCCGCAAACTTGATGGTGAACAGCGGATCCCGATCGTGGATGAGGTGTGTTGCGTCCCGCAGGAACCCGTCGAAGGCGTCGGTCAGGTTCCGAGCAGCCTGTTCCATCAGCTCGCCGTATGGCTGGTGATGGATGCCCACGATATGCACGTGGCGCATCTTCAGTTCGATGACGAAGCAGACGAAGTAGCGCCTGAGCCCGGCGAGGGTCAGCACCTCCACGGTGAACGGGTCGGTGGCGGCCATTCCCTCCCAGTGTGCCTGCAGGAAGGTCTTCCAGCTCGTGCGCTTGCTCCGCCCGGGAGCGGGGTCGAAGCCGTGCTCCTGCTGGCGGTTGAGCCAACCTGCCGTGGTCAGGATAAGGAACTGTAGAGCTTGGGACATCCGGCGAGCCTACCTGATACGCCGCGACGGGAGAAGGCATGGTTCCAAGGGGTCTTGGCGCTTCGGCTGATTAATTGCACCATACGGGATCGGCAGCACTGACCGCCAAGGTGGTGAGGCCGACGAGCGCCCGGTGCAGTTTCAGGAAGTGTTCGCCACGCTGTATCACAACCTTGGAATCGATGTGGGCCAGACGATGGTGATGGATTTGAACCAGCGCCCACGCTCCCTGATCGAACCCGGCTACGAGGCGATCAGAGAACTGATCTAAGTCAACCCTTCTCAGCGGAGGGTTCGATCACGAAGGTAACTTTTGCAGTTGGGCTAAGCGAACTCCGCGCCTGAATCCAATGATCTGGCTCTCTATCAGGCTGGGTTCAGTGCTTGGTCGCAGCAGGCGTCTCACGCGTCGGCCAATTGGATCAAATCCATCTCGACTTCCCCGCCGCCGATGAAAGAATTGGTCATGCGTAAATTCTCCAACGTCCTCATTGTTCTCACGGCTAGCCTATTGAGCACAGGCCAAGCTGCCCAAAAAACTCTGCCGGCCAACGATGCCGAGCTTCCTGGCTGGGTCACCGAGCAGATCACCTCTCTACAACCGAAACCGGAGGAGAAGCGACTCGACGAGATCGGTTGGGCCGATGATATCCGCCATGCCCTCAGGCTGGCGAAACAGCACCAACGGCCGATCTTTCTTTTCACCCACGATGGGCGGATCAATCTCGGTCGATGCTGAGGCGGTGCGTTTGCGATGAGGGCGGGTCCGCTCTCGAAACCAGAGGTCATCAAACTGCTCAACGCACATTTTGTTCCCGTCTACGCGGTCAATGAAGACTACCGCGGCGATGGCCCTCAACCTGCCGACGAGCGCAAGGAGTTCACCCGCATCTACCGCGAAGCGCTCGGCGCCAAGATGTCGGCAGGAACGGTGCATGTTTACATCACTGCACCGGACGGGAAGACTATCGACTCGATGCACGTCGCTGAAGCCGCCAAGACGGGCAAACTTCTAGCGACGCTGAAGCGCAACATCGAACGATTTGATCTCGCCGCGGGAAAGACGCTGGTAAAACCGAAACCCCAATCGGCCGCTACGACCGGGATCGCCAAAAACGCTGTTGCACTACACCTGGTTTCGCGATCTTTGGGCGGAGGTGGATCATGGGGCGGAGTCGTCGAGAACTGGATCGTGCTCGAACCGACGGAATGGTCGAGCTTCGTGCCGGCAAAAGACTTAAAACTGAATAAGAAGTGGCGGATCGACCCTGCCGTTTCAACGAAGCTTTTAACCCACTTCTACCCGTCGACCGAGAACAACGATGTTTCGAAGAATGTGTTCGAACACCAACATTTGGATGCAAAAATCATCGCGATCGACTCCTCCAAATCAACCGCCCTGGTGAAACTTAGTGGCAGCCTAAAGATGAAGCACACGTTCTACCACAAGCCCGACGGCAACATCGCCGAGGCGAACGTGGTCGGCTATGCCGAGATCGATACTTCCAAGGCTAAAATTCGCGCCTTTGGATTGACCACTGGTGAAGCGACCTACGGTGGCGGCAAGTTTGTTGTTGGCGTCCGGCTCGAGAATTAGCGCTTACATTGAACCCATGAAATCGCGCCACCTACTAATCCCCATCCTCTGGCTGATCGCCGGCCTAGCTGCCAGCCAAGAGACCAAAGAGGAACCGATCGACTTCGACAAAGCACGCGCCCTGATCCAAAAGCAACGCGGCGGGGAGAAACTCGACGAGGCCGAACAGCGCTATCTCGAGCGCGCCAAGACGCTCCGCCGAAAGCAACAGCAACAACGCCCGGCCAATCAGCGCCCAGCGCCAGAGCGCCTCATCCCGCTGACCGACATGGGAGCAAAGGATCGCTACGAGGGCGAGACCGGCGGGCTTTACGGCGATGGCACCAATGAACCTCCACCGGCACTAGCCAAACTCGCAGCGGAAGAAATCGCAAAGATCAAACCGCTCGACGCCAACGGAAACGTTGACGACGAGGACGGTCGCATCGTCTTCATCTCGATCAGCATGTCGAACGCCACTCAAGAATTTTCGCGCTTCAAGCAGATCGCCGACCGTTCTCCACAGAAATCGGATCGAGTCACGATCGTCGACTGCGCCCAAGGCGGACAGGCGATGGCCGAATGGGTTGCGACGGATGCACGGCCATGGAAGGTCGCGATGCAACGACTGGCTGCGGCAAAGGTGAGCCCAGAACAGGTTCAGGTCGCCTGGGTCAAACTCGCCAACAAGTCACCATCCGGCTCGCTGGAAGAACACGGACAAAAACTCGAGTCCGACACCTTGAAAGTTCTGCAAAACGCCAAAAAGAAATTCCCCAACCTGCGCTTCGCCTACCTCGGCAGTCGCATCTGGGCCGGCAATGCCAGCGGCCGCCTCAATCCAGAACCTTACGCCTACGAGAGCGCCTTCGCCGTCCGCGGGTTGATTCAGCGCCAGACCATGGATGACGCCGTGAAACAGGTCGACGGCTCCCCCCTACTCCTCTGGGGTCCCTATCTCTGGGCAGAGGGCCCCCGCGGTCGCAAATTCGATGATCTCGTCTGGGAACGCAAAGATTTCGCTGGCGACGGCGTCCACCCGAGCAATTTCGGTCGGCAGAAAGTAGCCGAGCAACTGCTCATTTTTTTTACGACTAGCCCGCAATCAAAGCCATGGTTCACATCTCCATAAACCTCGCCACGCCATAAGAAATTGACGCTCCATCCCGACTCCCCACCTTTGTTTTCTAGCCCCTTTGTCCTCTCGGCATGAATCTCAGCTTCCCACGCTTCATCCTGCTTGGACTGCTATTCCACTCAGCCATCGCATCGGCTCAGCCTTCGTTTGAGCAAGACTTGCAACCTTTTTTCGAAACCCACTGCGTCCGTTGCCACGGCGACAAAACGCAGAAAGGCGAATTCCGATTGGACGAATTGTCGCGCGACATCGGTCTTAAAGACACGCCGCTTTGGCACGAGGTGATGGAGCGTATCAGCTCCGGCGAAATGCCTCCGGAGGACGAAAAAGTCCGCCCCACGCCAGAGCATAGCGCGGCCATCGTCGAGTGGATCGCGGCGCGGATCGAAGAGGGCGAATCGGCACGCATGGCGCAGCGCGACCGCGTCTCCTACAATCGCCTGACTCGCGAAGAATACGTCAACACCATGCGCGACCTGATCGGCGTGCACTACGACGCATCGGATCCGGGCGGCCTGCTTGAAGACCCGGAGTGGAATGGATTCGAACGGATTGGCGCCGTGCTTACCCTCTCCGCAACGCACATCGAGAAATACATCACCGCCGCAGAGATCGTGCTGAGCGAAGCGTATCCGGAGAAGCCAATCGAGTATGTCGAGGGAAGCAGACGGATCGAAACCGTCGGTCCCAACCATCCACACTATGAGCGCCTGAAGACGGCGGGCAAACTCGGCAAGGTGCGAAAGCTGTTGTGGGCAAGCGATCTGCACCACGGTGGGAGCCCGTTTGGTCATGAGCTGCGCTACCCAGGCCCGGGCATCTACGAATTCAGCTACACGATGAGCGGGCTCAAGGCCGAAGGCCAAGATGCTCCCCGGTTCCAGGCATATGCGCCCGATCTCGATCGAGTACTGTTCGAGCAAGACGTCATCGCTCCCGAGGACAAACCGGTCACGGTCACGTTCCGTGCCCATTTTTCCTCGAATGGAGGCCCGTCGATTCACCTGTTGAACAAGGCAGGAAAACTCAACATCACCCACCGATCCGCACGCCACGGGCATAAACCCTTTGTCAACTTCGCGGAAGAGCGCTTGCCGTGGCAGATGAAAATCATCGGCGACGATGGCGAGCCGCGGCACTCGGTTCTAATCCTGGACTCCATGTCGGTGCGCGGCCCGATCCTATCGGACGAGGTGAAGCAATGGCGGACGACCTACATGCCGAGCGAGGAGGGCAATCGCGAGCAGCTTCGCGCCAGCCTCGCAGCCATGGCCAAACGGGCATTTCGGCGTCCTCTGTATGCCGGCGAAGTCGATGGTTACGTCGCGATGGTCGAAAGCGAGATTGCCGCCGGCGAAACATTTTCCAACGCCGTGAAATCAGCGATGACCGCGATTCTTTGCTCGAAGAGTTTCTTGTTCATTGCAGAGGGCGACGAGAACGTCGGTCGGCAAATACTGAACGATTGGGAGATCGCCTCACGCTTATCGTATCTTCTGTGGAGCACGATGCCGGATACCGAGTTGTCCGCGCTCGCAGATGAGGGCAAGCTCCGAGATCGCGGCGAACTCAAACGCCAGGTCGCGCGGATGCTGACGGATCCTCGCGCAGAGCGCTTCACCACTTCGTTTCCAGCGCAATGGCTGCACTTGCGCAAAGTCGGGATGTTCCCGCCAGACAAGAAGATCTATCCCAATTACGATGATCATCTCGAACGGAGCATGGTCGGCGAGACGCAGGCCTTCGTTGGCGAAGTCTTGCGGGAGGGACTGAGCTTGCGAGAGTTTATCGATTCCGACTGGAGCATGGTGAATCCGCGCCTGGCGAAGTTCTATAAGATACCCGGGGTCAGCAAGGACGAGTTCCAGCGCGTCTCGCTCAAGCCGGAAACTCACCGCGGCGGACTGCTAACGCACGCATCCGTCCTGTCACTCACCTCTGACGGGACGCGGCATCGTCCAGTGCACCGAGGGGCGTGGCTGTCGGAGGCGATCTTTGGCAAAACTCCCCCTCCCCCTCCCGCCAACGTGAATCCCATCGAGCCGAACCCGGTGGACTCGCCAAAGGCGACGCTGCGGATGAAGCTGATGGCACACACCCACGACGCCAGCTGCGCGTCGTGCCATCGAAAAATCGATCCGCTCGGCTTGGCCTTCGATCACTACAACGCGATCGGAGAATGGCGCACCCACGAGAAGGTCGAGGGCACGGGCGAGGATCCCCCAGTCGATGCCAGCGGCCAATTACCGGACGGGCGAAAATTCGAGGATGCCGAGGAGTTCAAGCAATTGCTCCTGACCGACCTAGACGCCTTCAATGAAACGTTTGTCGAGAAACTCGCCATCTACGGATTGCGCCGCACCGTGACCTTCGAAGATCACGACGAGCTGAAAGTGATCGCCGAGGCCGGCAGCGAGAAGGATTACCGAGTGAGAGACATCGTTGAAGCCTTCGTGCTTTCCGACCTTTTTCAGAAAAGGTGAAATGAGAGAGATGGCCTCTAGCTTTAAACTGACTAACCGCCAACCGCCCAAATGAACATCCAAACCAATAAATGGCATCTCAGCCGCCGCCATGTGCTGCGTGGGCTCGGCGCGAGCATCGCTCTGCCGCTCCTAGACTGCATGTCTGCGCCTGGCCTCCCGAAGCCGACCTCGCCAAAACGAAGTGTGTTTCTCTACATCCCGAATGGCGTCAACACCCTTACCTGGCAGATCGAAAAAGCGGGTGCCGATTACGAGCTGACCTCGCCGCTTAAATCGTTGCAAGGGCACCGCGCTGAAATCACACCGATCAGCGGCCTGCACCACCCAATGGTGCTCGGCAAGCACCACAATTGCGACAAAGTCTGGCTCACGGGAGCGAACATCCCGAGCAGCGGTGGTGCTTTCCGCAACACGGTTTCTGCCGATCAGTTGATGGCAGAAGTGCAGGGGAAGTTCACCCGATTTCCATCGCTGGAGATGGCCATCGAAGGTCATTCCCTTGCCTGGTCGCGGGATGGAATTCAGATTCCGGCCGAGCGCAATGTAAGTTCGATCTTCAACCGGATGTTTGGTGAGGAGCGAGGTGGCAAAGAAGCGGTCCGCCGGCGACTTGCCCGCCGCGGGAGCATCCTGGACGCGGTTTCGGGAGACGCCAAGCGGGTCAACAAGCAACTCGGAGCCGAAGATCGTACCAAACTCGACGAATATCTCACCGCGGTCCGCCAAGTCGAAGTGCGAACAGAACGGGCGAACGCGTGGCTCGATGTGCCGAAGCCTGAGATCCCGAAAGCCGAGGCGGATCGCTTCAGGCGCAAGATGGATCAGAACCAGGTGCAGAATTACCACCGCCTGTTCTTCGATCTGATGGTGCTCGCTCTCCGCACCGACATGACGCGTGTGATCACTTGCATGATTTGCAGCGAGTCCAATGGCGGCGCAATTCCAGACATCGGTATATCGCAAGCTCGCCACGGGCTTTCACACCACAATGGCGATCCCGAGCAGCTGCGCCGCCTCACAGAAACCGACACGTTTTTAATCGAGCAATTCAGCTATTTCCTCGCGCAACTCAAAGAGCACAGCGACGACGAGGGGAGCCTGCTAGACACGACGCAAGTGCTCTGGGGCAGCGGCATGGCCTATGGCCACAGCCATGGCAACGCCAACCTGCCGACGATCTACGCGGGGGGCAAAAAACTCGGTGTCAAGCACGGCCAGCACGTCGACTACAACCTGCCAAAGATCGGCAATTACAATGTCGCGGATGCCAACGCGCACTACAAGATCTGCGGGCGCCCGGTCGACAGCGACGCGCACTTGAGCAACTTGTTCCTAACAATGCTCCAGCGCATGGACGTCGAAACCGATCAGTTCCAGGATAGCAACCAGACGATTTCCGATGTCGTCACCTAGCAATCGGGCATCGACGACTATGCGAATCTCTAGCCTTCTCCTCTGCCTGCTCACCACCGTCGCTCCGTATGCCTATGCGGATGGACTCGAGTTCGCCGGCGCCCTCGGAAACTCCGGTGGCTCGGGCAAAACGATCGCCACGTTCTCAGCGAAGCCAGCTTGCGGGATCGGACCGGTCCTCGATGCGGACAATACGATCTGGGAACGAGCCGGTTCGACCCAGCTGAACCGTTACACATTGGATGGGCGACTGCTCGCGAGCTTCGGACTGCCGGACTCCAATAACAAATTCCGCGACCAAATGACGCTCGCCGGCGATCACCTGTTGTTTCATTTTGGCAAAAACCTTTACCGCCTCGAGGTGAACGCAACGCCGGGAACCGAGGCGCAGAAACTTGAGGGAAATGCCGACCTGTTGGCTCCCAGCGCCTTTCGCGGACGAGGGCTGATTTTCGACAAAGGTGAGATCGCGTGGTTGGATCCGATCTCGGGAGATCGGCAAATGATCGTAAAGAACACAGAGTCCCTGCGACATCTGTTCGCCGCTGAGGACGGCACCGTCTTCGCCTTCACCGGCCAGCAAGTTCTCGCGTGGAGGAACGGCGTAGAGGTTCTGGGCTACCCGAGTCCCTTCAATGGCGCGAGGCCACAGAAGATCGGCGATTTCTGGTATTCGCACGGCTATCACGGCACGATCCACCGCTTCAACGAGCAGTTCGAACCCGCGCCTGGCGTTGTGTTAGGCGGAGCCTCTGGTTCGTTTATCGGTTATCTTCCACAGAACGACGACATCCATCACGGCGCCGGTTTGGTGCGCATCCGAGACGATCTCTTTGCCATCTCGGGCTTCGAGGGGATTGTACAGTTCTTGCAATGGCAGGATACGGAGATGCGTTTCGATGTCGTGCGCAGGATCGGTGCGCTCCCGGGTTTGAAGTCCCTCGGGTTGGATGCTGAAGGCAATATTTGGACGCCTCGCGGGAGCTGGCGCTGGGCAGATTCGTCGGAGGCACCACGCAGCCTCGGCGATGTTGAGCCGGAGTTCACAACCCAGCCAGTCGTTCTGGGCGGCAAGACGATCGCGTTCATCAAGAGCCACTACGGGAATCCGCAGAAGGCCCGAGGTCCTGTGATCGATAGCAGCGGCTGGGCTCATCTCGAAGCGCGAGGACTCGGCAACCTCAAGCTTTCCAAAACGGCCTACGGGTCAGCTGCGTTCACGAACTCGAAGGGCCAGCTGCGTTTGTTAGTGACCGAACCTGATGGCAAAGCACTGGACTTTCCAATCTCTGAGAATGGCGACATCGGCGACCGACCGGACGAGGTGCAACTCCCCGGCCTGACGCGGTGCTCCAGCCTCGCATGGTTTGACGGCAACATCCTAGCAGCAGATCGCGGGGCTTTGGTGATCTTGCGCGAGACTGCCCAAGGAGCGTGGGAGACGACGAAGCGGCTGGAGGGCTTTGGCGAGGAGATTTTTGTCCACAGTGATGGGAGGTCTTTCGTCGTCAGCGACGCGAAAAATGGGCGGGTCAGCTTGTACAATGCTCTTGATACAAGTGCGGCCATCGCGAGTTACGGTGGCTTGGATTCGCCGGAGAAGGTCGCGGTAGCGGGCGACCGTATCGTTGTTTACGAAGCGGGTAAACAGCGCTTGGTGAAGCTTCATCGGAGCGAAGCCGTCCGGTTGCACTTCCCCCCGGAGCCACGAGTCGACGCCATTGGAACCAAGAAGTGGGATTTTTCAGAAGCGGACTTTTACGATCTGGGCAGAGCGGGCGGCATTCCCATTGGCGTGGCGATTCGAGAGAGAGATGGCGGCCTGGATGTCGCGCTCGATATGCCGGACAGCGCGACGGAGGTCATTCTTGGCGTCGCCAACGCCACTGATCATTTCATCGTTCACCATCGTGATGCGCGGATCCCCGCGGGAGACTGGTCAGAACTTCGCCTGGCTGCTTTCGTCAAACTCCAGGACCAACAAGAGCGTGTCGGCTTCGTCGATCATCAGCCAATTCACGCACGATTCTCAAAGAACCCAGGCCACTGGGCGCGGTTCGATTTCCGCAACTACCGCGAGATCATCGCCGAGCGCAAACAGCAGATCCGTATCGAGTTCGACCAAGCGATCAACGGCAAGGCGTCGATCGTGATCGAAGGCGAAGCTGGCGAACGTATTCGCAACCTCGTTTCGGGTCGCAGTTTCCGGCCGGGGAAGCACACGATCGTCTGGGATGGTCTCGATGAGAATAGCCAACTAGTCGCACCTGGGAATTATCGCTGGCGGGGCATCACCCACCCCGGAATACGGCCCGAGTTTCGCATGAGCTTTGCCGGTGGCCGCGAGCCGATCAATGCCCGCCCGTGGGGACCAAACCACGGCATTCTCCACGACGCGGTTTCTAATGGCGAACACGTGTTCTTCGCCGCGCCAGTGACAGAGGGTGGCTGGGCGCTACTGGCCTTGGATGCCGACGGAAATTTTGTCCAAGGCTACGATCACCAACAGGGCTTCGGGATTGGCCACAACGCGATCGCGGTGGACGAAAATTATCTCTACTGCGCTCAGGACGGCTTCGGTTGGAGCGGTGCGAACGGCATCGACTGGAAGAGCGACACGTGGAAATCGACCTGGTCTCTCACGGTCGCGCGCTACGATCTGAAGTCGGGAAAACCAGTCGAGTTCCCCGGCAAAAAACGCGCCATCGTCATCGATACGATGGAAGTCGGCCCAGGTTCGAAGCATCCTGATTTGAAGAGCTACAATCTAAGCGGCTTGGCGATCTTGGATGGGCAGCTCTATGTCGGTTCGCGTGATAAGAACGCGGTATTTGTCCACGATGCGGCGACCGGGGAGCGGCGCGGCACGATTCCATTAAAAGACCTGCGCGATCTCGCGGCTGGGAAGAAAACGGTTTTCGCAGCGACCGGTTCTGGCATTGTTAGCCTCGACGACAGCAAGACTGTGGCCTCGACTGGTGATCTGAAAATCACCGGCCTGACCGTCGCACCCAACGGAGATTTTTGGGTGAGCGATCGCGCTTCGCACCAGGTGCACCACTTCTCCGTAGGAGGAAAACGAATCGGCTCAATCGGCGTTCCCGGAGGACCTTACAAAGGTGTCTACGATCCAAACCGCATGGTCAATCCGACCGGACTGGCATTTGGACCGAATGGGAAACTCTGGGTCACGGAGAATCGCTGGAACCCGAAGCGGGTCATGGCGTGGGACTTGGAGAAGGAGGCCGTCGTCTATGAGAAATTCGGCATCCCGCACTACGGTGGTGATGGATCCGGTTTTGATCCCGAAGACCGGCGACGCTGGATCGGGCTCGGGTGTTTCTGGGATATCGGCATCGAGACCGGCGCAGCACGACCGACCCACATCATGTCGATCGACGAGGCTCACTTCGAGCACTATCACCCCCAGGGTTATTCCTTTTTTCGCGAAGCTGGTCGCACCTTCCTGTCCGCACGTGGCAAGATCGCACTTCTGCTCGAAGTGCTCGACGACGGCACCACCCGGAAGATCGCCGCAGCCAGCGGGACGCATCATTTCGCCTATGGCTGCGACTGGGATCCGCCGCAGGCCTACATCGACGCGTTCTACGCGAAGTGGCCGGACAAGCGCGGGCAAGAGAAGCCCGGTCGTGGCGCAGATGGCAAGCCGTGGGCAGGTCGGATCGCTGGCGTGCTCTGGGTGGATCGCAACGGCGACGGCGAGACGCAGCAAGAGGAATTCACGTTTACCGAAGAGGGCGTGCAGTTTGCCGACGGCCACTGGGGGCACCTTCAAAATTCCCTGACCTTCCGATTCCCCACCGCCGTGGATGAACAAGTCAAAATTGTCGAAATCAAACCGCGCGGGTTTCTTCCCAACGGCATCCCGGACTACCCGGCCTTGGGTGAGGCGATCGAAAACGGAGCAACCGACATCAGCCTGACACCTGGCTACAAGCGCCAGGGAGTTTCGACAGCGATGGACCGGTTCGGGCGTTTGGTTTTCAACTCCGATCCCGAACTCAACGCGTTCGGTGCTGACGGCAAGCATCTTTGGAGTTACCCGAACCAGTGGAGCGATGTGCACGGATCCCACGATGCGCCGCTGCCCGAGACAGGGGCCTTACAGGGCTCGATGGCAATTCTGGGAATGGTTCCCTTCGATGATCGAGCCGATGTATTTTTCCTCAACGGCAATCACGGGCGCTGTTTCCTTCTCACCTCAGACGGGTTCTATCTCGATGAGGCGTTTACCGATGTGCGCGTCAGCTATCTGCAAAATGAGTATCGCTTGGGCGGCGAGATCTTCGGCGGAACCTTCGAGCGCTCCCAAAAGGATGGGAACTACTACGTCCAGATTGGTCACGGGCCGTATCGGATCTATCAGCTGCAAGGCCTCGACAAAACCAGACGCATCAGCGGCGAATTTGCGGTGACCGCCGATCAGATCGCGGCAGCCGAGCGCGGAAATTTGCGGCAGATGGCCAAAACGCAGACGACGAAATCCCTTCAACTGCCCGGCGAGATTGCTTGGGACTTGGGCGGTAAATTCAAAGTTGCGCTCAGCGCCGCGATCGAGGGTGAGCATCTACACCTGAACTACAAAGTCGAGGATCCGTCCCCGTGGATCAACAACGGGCGCGATTGGACGACGCTTTTTGCCACCGGTGACAGCGTGGATCTGCAGATCGGCGTCAACCCTAACGCTGACGCCAACCGGCGCGAGCCGGTCGAAGGTGACCAGCGGCTGCTGATTGCGCCGCATGAGGGCAAGGCGATCGCGGTGCTGTACCAACATCGAAAATCTGCAGGCACGAATCCGATCGAGTTCACCTCCCCGTGGCGCGGCGCGCAGGTGGATCACATCGAGCGGCTCACGGATGTGAAGATCGAAGTGAAGACATCAGGCGGCGGGTACGTCGTCGATGCGAAGATTCCGCTGGCGACGCTCGGATTAAACCCGGCTGGGAAGTTACGCGCGGATTTCGGAGTGACCTATGGGGATGCGGGAGGCACAGACACGCAGTTGCGCTCCTACTGGGCGAACCCGGCGACCATGCTGATGGATGACATTCCCGGCGAAATCTTGCTCCACCCGAATCTGTGGGGAGAGTTAAACTTGGAAGGAAGTCCAAAATAATGCGCATCTCAATTTTCCTGCTCGGTATCGCAATCGTTGCCACCGCAATCGCCGACGACGCACCCGAGTTTCGAACCGACGACAACTCGGACAAATCCTTGCCGTGGTTTCAACTCTTCGATGGCGAATTTCCACCCGAAAAATCGGCGCACTACGTCTCTGGAGAACTCATTGCTTACGACCATCTGGAACGCACGATCACCCTCCGCGTGGATCGCAATGATGCCCAAGGACGCGCCCTGATGGACTACCCACTCGATGCGGCGATGTTGCCCTACGGTTCGGTCTACTACAACGGTGCACCCGCAGCGCTGCGGGACATCCCCCTCGGGACCCACATGCACGGTTGGTTTTACGCGCGGCCGGAAGCAGAGCACTTCTGGGAAACCAGAAACGACAAGCCTCACTCAAAGAACGGCCAACGCGCGTCGTTGGAGGTCGATTTCACTCGATGCTTCCGGCTAGAAGATGATTTCACGTTCTACGCCCTGAAAAAGCAGCATTGGAAAATCGACAAAGTCGACCTGGCTCAGAAAAAGCTTACCGCCACCTTGCAGAAAGAAGACGGCGGATCGGTAGGCGAGGCTAAACTGTTCGATCTGACTTCGAGCACGGCCGTGTTCCGCGGGAAGGAATTCGCCACGCTCGATGACATCACGGCAGGACAAGAGGTCCAGATCAACCTCACCTGGGCGACACTCTACGGTCCGGGGCGAATCTTTCAGATCTGGCTGGACGAAGACAGCCGCACACTGGCCACTGCCAATCAACTCGAGCGCCACCGGAATCACATCCGCGAGCGCGGGTTGCCGGGCTTCATCGCAGCGGTAGACGATAAGACAAAAGTCGTTACCATTACGTTCTTCGACAGCGTCGATCCGGCACTTTTCAAAGACTTGACCAGTACCAACCCCAAACCTCTCGGCTGGCCAACGTCAGAGTATGCGGAGGGCAATCTTTCGCCGAAAGGAAACATCGTCGTCGCTAGGGAATGCCTCATGACCTACGATCCCGTCAACGATCGCAAGGGCGGCAATATCCTCAAAATTGGCGAGGCCCCGCTTCGTCCCGGCTGCAGCGGCGTGCAGATCCAGGTCCAGTGCGGCATGCTCCTCGAAGGCTTTCGCCCCAAGAAGATCGTGCGCTTCTACCCAGCCAGCTGGCCAGTCATCGGCCTTCCGAAAGAAGAGGGCTACCACGGTAGGGAGTGATTTAGGAAGCGGTAGTGTCACTGCCGAGACGCTAACAGCTAATCGCTAAGGGGTTGTCAGGAAATAAGTCATACAAAGATGCGCAGGAATTTTAGCCAGCACCAAGGCAGATTTCAGCGATGATAGCGGGCTATTTGAGTTGGAAGCTAACGCGGGTGATGACCAAAATAACCAGCAGATTGTAGGAGTTATTTACTGACAAGCCCTAAGCGCTAACGGCTCCGCCAACAGGTCACCCATATTGGGGACATACCGGTTTCATACGTTCCGATGCGTTTCAGCGTGCCCGTCTTCTGGTCCACACGATAGGCATCGAGTTTGTTCTCCAACTCGCTCGCGGCGAAGATAAAATTCCCTGTGAGGTCGATGCAAAACGAACGCGGGAAACGGTGCGTGGCATAATGTCCGACCACCTTTAGCTTCCCCGATTTCGGGTCGATTTCAAACGCCGCCAAGGTGTCGCCGTGAGGCATGCCCGCATCGAGTTTCCGCCCATCGCGGTTCGAGACGTAGGCGAAACGTCCGTTCGGCGTGATCTTGATGTCCGCCGCGTAGCTTGCGCCTTCCCAGCCTGGCGGCAGGGAGGAGAGCGATTCGATCAGTGTTAGCTGGCCCGTCTTGTTGTCGAACTTCCACGAACTGATTCCACCGCCAGTCTCGTTCGATGTGAACCCCATCGGGAGCGTTGGATGGTGGGCGTAGTGCCGCGGGCCGTGGTATCGATGATCCGTGTCAGGGCCGGCGGCAGAAGGGGGATCGAGCGGCGTGAGCTTTCCCGTTTCGGAATCGAGCGCAAACTGGAACACCGCGTTCGGTTTGGGGTGTGGCACGTAGACAAAGCGATTGCTAGGGTCGGTGGTGACGAAATGCGCGGTCTTGTCAGTGGTGTGCCCGTCCGCCAATTCGCCGGTGCAATGGCGGTCGGCGTCAATCTTCCAAACGCTCACCTTCCCCTCGCCATAGTGCGCGCCGAGCAGGTTCTTTCCGCTGGCATCCGCGTGGATCGACGGCGAGCGCATCCCAACCGGCGCAACCTTGAGCAGTTTGAATCCACCGGCCTCGATCGCGATGCTGATGATGTGCGGCTTTGGTCGCTGTTCGCCTCCGACCTTGATGTGCGACTCGAGGTAGAGCATCTCGCCATCGGCCGACAGTGCCATCGGCCCACCGACGCCTGGAAGTTTTAAGCGGGTGTGTTCGGTGAGCTTTCCTGATGCGGGATCGACACGAAACGAGACCAGCTCCGAGTTCTGCTTAGCAGCAAGAAAGAGAAACTGCTCTGCGGCTGCAGGCAAGGCGAGGACTATCAGAGCTATCAGGAAGGTGAGGCGTTTCATACCTCTTTCTTTAAGGCAATTCCCAACTCAAATCGAACTTTCAATTTCCGTTTTGCCTCCGTGGGTCGTCCGAAAGCGATCCTATAAAATCGACCGCAGCCGGAGAGGCCGTCTACAGTTCCGTCCTTGCGGCTCGTTGTCACCGACTGTTGGCTTGCACGCATGAGATTTTCTTTTCTGCTGCTGGCTCTATTTTCACTCTGTGGCTGGCATGTTGGTGGCGAGAACGACTGACCGGCCTGGCGTGGTAGCCCGCACGATGGCATAGCCAGTGGCAAGCAGACGCCGCCGTTGGAGTTCGACAAAAAGCAGAACATTCGCTGGTCGATGCCTATTCCCGGTCGCGGCCACGGCGCGGCGACGGTTTTTGGTTCGCGCGTGTTTATCGCCGCCGCCGACGAGAAGGCGAAGACACAATCGCTGCTGTGTTTCGACCGTGCGACCGGCAAGCCGCTGTGGGCGAGGCAGGTGCACAGCGGCGGATTTCCGGCCAAGATGAACAAAAAGGCCAGCCAGGCCTCGTTGACCCCGGCCTGCGATGGCGAGTGCGTATTCATCATTTCCCTTCACGCGGGAGCAGTGCACACCACAGCCTTCAGCCTCGAAGGCAAGCAGCTCTGGCAACGGAAGATCTGCGACTACATCGTCCACCAGGGATTCGGGACTTCGCCGGCGATCTACAAGTCGCTGGTGATCGTCACCGCGGACAACAAGCGCGGTGGCGCGATGTGCGGGCTCGATCGAAAAACCGGCGAGGTCGTGTGGAAGGCCGATCGCCCGAAATTCCCGAACTACGCATCGCCAATCATCCACAAGATTGCCGGCCGCGATCAACTCATCCTGCAGGGTTGCAACATCCTATCGAGTTTCGACCCGGCCAGTGGCGAGAAAATCTGGGAGCACGACGGCGCGACCACCGAGTGTGTGAGCTCCGTCGTCACCGACGGTAAACATGTTTTCACCAGTGGCGGCTACCCGAAAAACCACGTCGCCGCGGTGGTTGCGGATGGCACAGGGACGATCGCTTGGGAGAACACCAGCCACGTCTACGTGCCGTCGATGCTGGTCCAAGACGGGCATCTCTATGCGATCATGGACAACGGCAACGCGATGTGCTGGGAGTGCGAGAGCGGCGAGGTGAGGTGGCGGGAGCGGCTGTTGCGCACGACTAGCGCTTCGCCGGTGATGGTCGGCGACCGCATCTACGCGGTCGACGAGGGCGGGCCGTATGCGGTGATCAAAGCGGATCCGGAGAACTTCGAGGTGCTGGCGAAGGGGGAGCTGGGCGGCGGGATTTTCGGGACGCCGACGATCTGTGGTGGGCAGATTTTTATCCGTGTGGCCGAGCAGGTGGATGGTGAGCGGCGGGAGATGCTGTATTGTTTTGGTGAGTAGATCGGACTGCGGTTTCTTCGGCATCGCCGGCTACTTCTCCTCGATCCAGATATTGCGGTACTGCAGCGGGTTGCCGTGTCCCTGTAGGGTGAAGTGGCGCACGCCGCCGGCGCCACCTTCGAGCTTGTCGTGGATGAGCACGCCATTGTGGTGGACGGTGAGGAAGGATTTGCCAGCCTCGCGTTTCATCTCGACTTGGTAGGTCTGCCAGCTGAGTGGCGGCAAGCACATATTCACCTTGGGCTGTGCCTTTTTGTGGACGCCGCCACACTCGTTGTTCATGCCATCAAGTCCGGCCGCATCCTCGACTACAGCGGCAAACCGAATCGCAAAATGTGCAGTCTCTACCTGTCGATGATGGACAAGATCGGCATCCGCCTGGATCGTTTTGGTGATTCTAACCAGAGGCTCGCAGAGCTGTAATTGATGCGATCCAGGAGGCACATCCCGCCGATAGTGGTGACTATTCCGATCCGAAATACCCTGCCGAATACGAGGACGGGGGCACAAGGTCGGCCGCAATACCCCCTCGGGATAGATCGAAGACAACACCCAGGGGAAAAACCCGCTTTCCGATCTCGTCGTAGTGACCAGTTTCGGAGAAAGCGATTAGATCGAGTTCAATGAACTGTCGCTCGGTGCGATCGTATGTGGCGAATCCAAGTAGCTCAAAGTCGTCAATCTTCGCGGCGTTTTTGTTCGCCCCGCTGCCGACATCTCGGGTCGCCAGGCGCGAAACTCCATCGATGCGGATGCGGATCTGAGCAGCGCTCACCTCTTCGACGATCACTCCCATTTTTGCGCCCAGGACCTCGTCCGGACGCCGCGGCCCGCCGTTGCCGCCGACCCGAACTAGATCGATGAGGTAGCGGCGGCAAATGCGGTCGACGATGGCGGAGGCAACCTGCTTCTCCGCGCCGACTTCGAGCTTTTCTGGCAACAGTGAATTCCCTTCTGTTTCCGTTAGCCACAAGTGATCGCGACCAGCTTCGAGACTGCGTGTGACCTTGGTCTTGTAGATTTCCAAATGGCCTTTGTCGTCACGCTTCAGTCCACGCGAGTACACCTTTGCGATCAGTCCGCGTTTCGGAGGCGGCGGCAGGAAGGTCGAGTCAAACTCGCCGAGATCGTCGAGCTTGCGGCGGGTTTCGGTTGGCAGCTGTCGCCACTTTTCCAATCCCTGATCGAGATCGGCCGACAGCAGTTGTCCGTTGGGCGAGACGACCGCCACCTGGTTGGCAAAGTGCTTCGCGACACGCCGGAAGAAGGTCGAAACCATGCCGGGCTGATCGCCCGCGTCGCCGTTGAGGACTAGCGGAACAAACTCTTTCGCGATGCGATCCGAGTGCTGCCAGAGGGAACTAACACGGTTCCCACAGCAACCGTTTCATGTGCGGCCCAACACATCGCCGCCGCCGGATCGCCAGAGGAGGATCGGCTTGTTTTCGCGGCTTGCCCGTTCGCGGGCAGTCTTCAAGCTTGTCTCCCAGGGCACCTTCGCCCAATGGGACTCGTCCGCTTGTGGGCGGATCAGTCTCTGCAAGGACTCGAATCCGTCCGACGTGATCGTTTTCTCTGCCGCGCCTGCCGAAGCAGCGACCGTTAGCGCCGCAAACATCAAAAACTTCATCATGCCATTTCTAGCCCGCGCATCGTGCCGGTCGAGGTCGCAAATTTATCCGCGTCGATCCCGAGCCGTTGCAGCATCGAGACGTAGAGATTGGCCAGCGGGTAATTATTCTCTTGGTCGAAGCCGAGGTGCTGGCCGTGCTTAAAGCCACCGCCAGCGAGCAGCACCGGGAGATTGACGTTACTGTGGGAGTTGGCGCTGCCCATCGGGGTGCCGTAGAGAACTGATGTGCGGTCGAGCAGCGATTCGCCGTCCTCCTTTGCGGTCGCGAGCGCGGTGAGGAATTCGTTGAGCGCGTCGAACTGCGCCTCCTCTTTGGCACGCAACTCGGCGATGGCTTCCGGGCGACCACCGTGGTGGGTGATGTTATGAATCAAGGTCGTATCGATGAAGAACGAGATGATTCGCGTGGAGTCCGTCTCTAGCGCCAGCTTCATCACGTCGAACATCAGCCGCGTTTTGGCGACGAACTCGCGCGAGTCGTCGATGTCGTTCGGCGGCTTCGCATCAACCTTAGGCTTCGCCTTGTATTCCCATTCCTCGGCGCTGTGCAACCTGCTCTCGAGTTCGCGCACCGATGTGAAATATTGATCCATGCGCGCCTGATCTGATTTGGAAAGGGTGCGGTTGAGCCGGCGCGACTGCTCGCCGACAAAATCCAACATGCTCCTCCCCTGGCGGAGCGCTTCGACATTGGCCTCGACCTCTGCCGGATTGCCCTGCACGAACAGTTTCTCGAACAGCTTTCGCGGGCTGCGCTGCGACGGGATCGGTGCACCGCTGCGCGTGTAGCTCAGGGTTGATCCCTCGTTCGACATCGCCAGCACCAATGATGGATAGCGCGTCCGGTTGCCGACCTGTTCGGCGGCGAATTGATCGAGCGACACCCAGTTGCGAAATCCCCCACGCTCCGGGTGCGGCGTGCCGGTGATGAAACAACGTTCCGCAGCGTGTCCACCAGTCACTCCCGGGTGGCTAACGCCGGAGAACACCGTCGTCTGCTCGCGGTGAGCGGCGAGCTTCTCCAAATACGGACTCGCCGCGTAATCGCGACCGACCTTATCCGGAAAGAAAAACTGCGGCAGGATGCCCATATTAGTCTCGATCGCGACCATGCGCCGCGGAACTTGCCGTGCGGCATCGGCCGCCTTGCCGAAGACAGGGTTCATCGCCTCGAGCATCGGCAGCGCAAGGGTCGCACCAGCTGCTCGCAGGAAACTGCGGCGGGGGAGAGTTCGCTGGTTGCCAATGTGGAAGGCGCTCATAATCAGTTAGCAATACTATCGCAGAGATAGCAAATCGTCGCTAAAATTCTTGCCTATGAGATCGAATCTTTCGCTGCTTATTATTGCAATCATGCTCGGCACCTTCTCCCCCGAGTCGCAGGCTACGGAGCCAAGCGGATGGCGCGGAGATGGCTCCGGATTATATCCCGGGACGCAACCACCGCTCAAGTGGTCACGACATGTCGTCACTCCGATGCAGCAACTCGAGTCCAGCTCCCAGCCGCCCGCCGCCGGAACAAAAAGCTCGCTGCTAGTCCGCCACGCGGGCGGCAAGGGAGTCGGCCACTATTCTCCAGCGAAGTGGCAGGTGCTCGGCCCCTTCGCGGTTCCGAAAGAGACCAAGAGCTCGCTCGACTACAATGTGATCGAGGATCCAGGCAAACTCGATCCCACAAACAAGCCAGCGGTGGCCGGACGCTCGTGGCAGGAGATCGACGGCGGCGACTTGAATCTGGCCAAGACCTTCGGCGAAATGAAAGGTCCACAGATCGCTTACCTGTGTGCCTGGATCCATTCTGACAATGAAGTGAACGTCGGCATCCGCGGCGAAGGCCCGCAGTGGCAACAGTACTTTCATGTGTGGATCGATGGTAAATCCACATCCGGTTGGGACATGCACAAGCACCCGATCAAAAAAGGTTGGACCCGCGTCATGCTAAAAGTCGCGTCAACCGAGATACCAGCCACCTGGCAATTCCGCGCCAGCTTCTTCCCATTCGCCGACGAGCTCACCTACGAGAACGAAAACATCCAATGGGTAACCGCCTTGCCGGGCTCGTGCTACAGCATGCCAGTGCTAGTCGGCCATCGGCTGTTCACGCTCTCCGAACCCAACGACCTGATCTGCGTCAACGCCAGCGATGGAAAAATTCGTTGGCAAACCAGCCTGCCAGTCTGGGAAGCGATCACCGCAAAAGAACGGGCGACCATTCCAAACGGCGACACCTATCGCCAAAGCCTGCAACGCCTCACGGAGCTAAACGCGCGCGTGCCGCAGGGATTGGCCAAAGAGGAAGGTGAAGAGCGATTGAAGTTGGCCGAGCAACTCAACAAAGAAATCCAGAAGGCGCTACCCGACTACAAAGTGCGCTTCGGCTGGGGCGGCGGCAACACCGCGCCGACACCCGTTTTCGATGGCAAACATCTCATCGTCTGGCTCGGCGAAACCGGCATTCTCGCCAAGTTCGACCTCGACGGCAAACGCCAGTGGCTGCGCTTCCACCATCCCGGAGACGGCGGCGAGCACAGCATCAACGCCTCGCCCGTCATCGCGGGAAACCGCATCATCATCGCAGCCGGAAGATGCATTATCGCCTTCGATCGAGCCACCGGCGATGAACTCTGGCGGCAGGAGTATCGCCAACCGTGTTACTCGACCGCAATGATCGCCCGCGCCGGTGACACCGAGGTTCTCGTCTGCGGCGATGGTAGTGTGCTAAGCCTAAAAGACGGCGAGCGCATCTCTGAAAAGATCGGCCGACACGATGGCGAGTGCGCCTCCCCGATCATCGTCGGCGACCGATTCTTTCTTGTCTCACGCGGCGGTTTCGCGTGCGCGAAGTTGCTACCTGGACCAAAGGTAGAAGTGCTCTACGACATCAAGCCGAAACACCTCGATCCCGATTGCGAGATCTACTGCGTCGGCTCGCCGATCCATCACGACGGCATCATTTACTTCGCCCGCAGCGGCTGGGGATTCGGCCCCAACACGCCGAAGCTCTACGCAATCGAGGCCGCGACCGGACAGCTGATCTACCGCCAGCCCCTGAAGTTTACGCCAGGAATTTTCTACCACTCGAAAGGCGCCGGCATCGCCGCGAGCTTGACGCTGGCCGGCGGCAACATCTACATCCTAGATAACCGCGGCGACGCCATCGTTTGCCAACCCGGACGCACCTACCGCGAGCTGTCCCACCACCAACTCGAACACCTCTACACCAGAGAAAACCGCCAAGAAGTCACCAACAGCACGCCGATCTTCTCGGGGAAGAGAATCTACCTGCGGGCGCAGGAGAATTTTTATTGCATTGGGGAGTGAGTGGTATTTGAAGCTATCGCCGTCGGAACCTGTATTGGTCTGACTCGGAAACATCGGGTAGAGAGCTGAAACCGCTCGCCTCCCTCATCGTCTAGCTCGACGTCACAGCCAGATTAGATGTCTTTAAATCGACCGGTTCGAAGCCGAAGTCTCAGCTCCGGATTCTCCTGCTCCATCTCCCTGTAATAAGATGCTCGGACGAGCTGCTCAACCAACTTGTCGGCACTTGGATCGGAAGTGGAAATCTCGAACATCATTGGTGCCATGAATTGAGATCGAAACGCGTTGATGCAAAGTCGAAGTGCTGAAAGAGAGGCCTCAATCTTCTGGCGCGAGATTCCTGGTAGTTCGAGAACCTTTTGAGCCGTCCTCAGATCCTTGTGTGCGATCCGCTTATTGCGATGCCGTCTCAGATCTGCTAGAGATGACTCAAGGGCAATCAGGGCCTCGCGAAACTGCTGCTCGTCCTCCTCGCTCTTCGATGCGCCTCGTAGTCTACCCAGCACCAAAGACTCTCTGTCCCCGCTACCGGGCTGGTCGGTGAGCTTGCTCAATTCCAGAATAATATGGTCAAGGAGGATCCAATCTAGGCGGCTGAAGAATAGAGGTGCCGAATCATTCAATAAGTGAATCCTTTCCTCCGAAGTTCCATAGAGCTGTCTGAACATCCCCCACTTGATGTGCAGGTTCCACACATCGGTCTCAATCAGCGAATAGGTTTCCCGTACCACGGAAGGAATGGCACTGTAGTCGATCGTCGATCGAATTCTATGCTACACCGAGTCCATTGCAAGATCTCCATCGTGGACAAGAACCGTGGCGAACGGAGGCCACCACTACGGAGCAGGCGTCGCTTGCGCGAGAGTCACGCCGCGTTTTTTGAGTGCCTCTTTCAACACGGTGCGATCTGTTTTCTTAGGGTCGATCAGCGCGCTGACCTTGCCTTCCCTGAAACTCGCTGTCGCACGCGCGACGCCTTCGATCTGAAAGATCGCGCGGTAGGCGGCGTAGGAGCAGGCTTTGCAATCTAGGCCGATGACGGCGATCTCGATGTGCTTCAGTTTCTCCTTTGGAATTGCGGACGGGATCAGGGCTGAGAAGGTGTGGTTCGACGCTCCCTTGAGTCTGCTGTCAATTGCGCTGCGGATTGTTTCGGGCTTGGCGTCGGGTTTGAATGGCTCATCTCCGCGCTCAAATGTAAAAGTGATCTTGGCGGTTTCGAAGTCGATCTTCTTGATCTGGAGTCGCTCGTTTTTTTCGACAGCCTCACGCAAATCTTTTTCGCGTTCTTTGGAGAACAGTCCGGTGACTCGCAGGGTGATTTCGTCGGCCTGGGCGGAGGCTGTGAGCAGCATCGCGAATAGAAAGAATCGTTTCATCATCCTCTGGTTTGGAAGAGTGGGCTCTGGACGAGTTCGTGGATGAGGGTGCGGATGCCGCCTCCTTTGGCTTCGGTGCGGTCGACTAGAGCGGTGATCGCGGCGCGGTCGCTGAAGCCGAGCGGTCGACCTGCAGCGTAGGTGGCTAGCTGTTGGGCTAGGTTTTTTAAGAGGGCGCTCTGATCGGCGGCGATGAGATCCTTGAACTCGTCAACTCCAGAAAATTTGCGGCCATCGGGAAGTTCGCCACTCGCATCGACCTTTGGACCGAGTTTGAAACTGATGCCAATAAACGGGTCAATCGATCCGCGCTCGGCATTGTCCCCTTCCCCGATCGAGCGGTAGCGATCGCGGAATCCGCCGATCACGTCGAAGCTCTCGAGCGCAAACCCGGGTGGGTCCATTTTGACGTGGCAGCGTGCGCAACTTGGATCGGAACTGTGTTTTGCCAATTGCTCACGGATGGTGGTCGCGCCGCGCACGTCGGGTTCGATGGCTGGGAGGTTCGGCGGCGGTGGATCTGGTGGCGTGCCGAGGATGCGCTCCATGACGAAGGCACCGCGCGGCACCGGCGACGTGGTGGTGCCATTGGCGGTGATTTTTAGAATCGCGGCCTGGGTGAGGAAACCGCTGCGGCGGGGACTATCCGCTGGCAGGGCGACCCGACGGATTTGCGGTCCGGACACGCCGGGGATGCCGTAGTGCACGGCGAGTTTTTCATTTAACATCGCGAAATCTGATTTCACCAAATGCCTCGCGTCGAGGTTCTTGTCGAGCAGCTCGCGGAAGTAGGCGCGCGTCTCGGCTACCATCGAATCTTGCAAGTAGGAGCTGAATTCCGGGTAGAGTTTTCTATCAGGATCGGTCGCGGCGATGGTGCGCAGCTTCAGCCATTGGCCTAGGAAGTCCTCGATGAAGCGTTTCGATTTAGTGTCGCCAAGCATTCGCTCGATCTCTCCTTGAAGCGAGTCTCTGAGCTTGCCAGTTGCGGCTAGTTCGATTAGCCGGGCGTCGGGCATCGAGTTCCACAGGAAGTAAGAGAGCCGGCAGGCGAGCGCGTGCTGGTCGAGCTTGCCAGAAGGTTCGACGTGGTAGAGAAAATCGGGTGAGCACAGCCCGGCGCGGTACGCCCAGCGCATGGAGGTCTCGAAGCAATCGCCGGCTTTCAGGCGTTCATCGACTTTCGCGACGTATTGTTTGCGAACCGCCTCATCGACGGGTCGGCGGAATGCCTTTGGAAGGAACGTGGCGAGAAGCCGATCGGCATCCGCTAGCGGCTCGTCGCTGTGCACCGTCCACAGCCCTTGGTTCGGATCGGCGCGGTTTTGGCCGGCTCCGATCTGGCGGACTTTCTTGCGGCGTGGCGGTTTCGCTAGATCGTTGCCTTCGGCCAGAGGCAGGTCGCCGAACAAGAGTCGGTGCCCGCGTGGCGGCCACATTTCGTAAATTGGCCCTTCGACGTCGAGCCAGTCCACGGCGATCCCCGGCCCCGTAAACGCCATCGCGCGGCCTTTGCGGTTGTAGTTTGCGGTGGGCGCCAGCGAAGCCGTGTTAAAACCGAAGATCTCGTTGTGGTTTAGCCACACGGTCAGTTCGTGTTCGGTCGGGCGCAGCGATGGCGCTTCGAAATAGTCGAGCACGTAACTCGGGTGCTGGCCACCTCGGCCATCTCCGGTCAGTTGCACGACCGAAAGGCGCGCGGCCTCGGTGCCGCGTGCGGGCAGGACTTTGCCTTTGTCCCAGCCGAAACTCCACACCGACCAGCGCACGCGATACATGCCGGAATCGGTGGTGACATGAGCCGCGAAGTAGGGGCTGAACGATTCGTCCTCGTGGCGGAAAAGCCCCACCGTGCTGCCGCGCTCGAAAGTTCCCATCGCCTCATGCGCGGCCTCGTCGATGTGACCTTGCTCACCGGCTGGCGGGAATTCTGGATCGGGCTTCATGTCGCGCAACAGCACGCCGTCGCCGTTGCCGAGAACATGCGCGACGAACCCACCACGTTGCGCGAGCGAAAGACGCTGTTTTTTCACCGTCGGTGGCTCCGGCTGGGTCGCGATGGCGAGATCGAGCGTGTGGTCTGCGGCCTCGATGTACTTCGCTAGATTGACGTGTGAAATATCCAGCGCGTCCGCGTTTTTATCGAAGCCGTGCGCTGAACCGTCCGGCGGGAGTTCGCCCGACAGAGCGATGCCCGGCATTTCAAAAAGATCGCGCACCGTGTTTTCGTACTCAGCACGCGTGAGGCGGCGTAAGGCGGTCGAGCCGCCTTGGCGTTTCTTGTGTTCGCTGCTGACCAGCGAGTCGCGCAGCCATTTCAAGACCACCGCCTTCTCTTCAGCTGGCGGCTGAGCTTTCTTCTTCGGCGGCATCTCGCCCGACTCGATCTTGTCGTGGACTTTGACCCAGTGGGCAAAATTTTCAGCATCCGAAAAATCGGTGCCCAGCGCGGTCAGATCGAGCCCTCCTTTCTTTTCGGAGGCATCGTGGCAATCGGAGCAGTGAGTATTGATGAACGCCCGGGAGGGAACCTCGGCCGCACTAGCAACCAGACAGCCAAAAACGAGAACTGCAAAAATGGTGAAGATAGGGGGCATTGGATTGTGCTGATAATAGTTGGTTTTTCCGAGCTGGACACTAATATTGAATCTGCCCATGAGGCCATCTTTCTTCACGCTCCTGGTTCTTCCGATCACTCTCGTCGCGGGAAGTGCTGCACTCGGGGGCGAACTATACTCGGAGGCAATTCTCGAAGATGGACCCGTGGCATATTATCGATTCGAGGACGGCGCGGCGCGCAATCTGTCCACGGCAAAGAACCCGGCGGCGGATGGGACTTTCTCCAAGACGGTCCAATTTACTAGCGGACAGAGAGGGTTCGCGGGCCGGGTGGCGACTTTCGATGGAAAGGGCTATGTCGACATCCCCGACGGCGCCGCCTTCCACACTGGTGAGCTTTCTGTCGAATTCTGGTTTCGCAGCACGCAGCCGTTTGATAAGAAATTCTGGCCCGCGAGTGCGACCTTGGTAAGCAAAGCCACCGAAGGATGGGGATCTGGCGATTGGACGATTGTTGGCGGCGGATTGAAGGGCAATCAGAACGAGGGGCGCATCCTAGTCGGGGTCGGATCGACGGGAGATGGCGATATCGTGCTAGCATCTGGAACCGGACTGAATGACGGGCAGTTTCATCATGTCGTCTGGACACGCAACGCGGTCGGCCTCAATAAGCTCTACGTCGATGGCGTCATCAGTGGCTCCAAGAAAGACAAGGGCGGCAAGATCACCAACGAACGAGCGATTCAGCTCGGCGGCGATCAGTTCCTCTCGGGCGGGAGTTTTTTCAAAGGCGATATCGGCGGCTTTGCCTTCTACAAGCACACCCTGGCGGAGGAACGGGTGCAAGCGCATTTTGCAGCGGGCAGTTTCGATCCACGCATTCCGCCCGCAGCTTCTCGGACGGTGGAGTTTGCTCGAGATATCAAACCGATCTTGCAGAAACACTGTTTCGAGTGCCACGGGATCGAGAAAGACAAGGGCGGCCTGTCATTTGCAACTCGTGCGCGCGCGATGGACGGCGGCGATGGCGGCAGGATCATTGTTACTGGAAAGAGTGCCCTCAGCCCTATCATTGCGCGAATCGCGGCTTTGGATGAAGACAGCTCGATGCCACCCGAAGGAAAAGGCGAGCGATTGAGCGCGGAGCAGGTCGGGCTGGTTCGGGCGTGGATCGATCAGGGCGCAGAGTGGCCGGCGAGCGCGGACGAAATCGATCCGCGTGTCGCCAAAGCCGCCGATCACTGGTCGTTCAAAGCCTTGAGCCGGCCGGCTCCGCCAAAAACCAATGACGCGGCTTGGATCACATCGCCACTCGACGCGTTCGTTCTTGAAAAGCTCGAAACAGCCAAGCTTCGTCCCACCGCGCCAGCGACAAAACAGGCGCTGTTGCGACGCGTCTCGTTCGACCTCACCGGTCTGCCGCCAACTCCCGAGGAAATCAAATCGTTTGCCGAGGACACCCGACCGGAGGCCTATGCGGAACTCATCGATCGCTTGTTGGCATCGCGCGCTTACGGCGAGCGCTGGGCGCGGCATTGGCTGGATGTCGTGCGCTACGCGGACTCGGGTGGTTACGAGACCGACATCCTCTACGAGCAGGCCTGGCGCTACCGCGACTACGTCATTCGCAGCTTGAACGAGGACAAACCCTACGACCTCTTTCTGATGGAGCAGGTCGCCGGCGACGAACTCTGGCCGGATCAGAGTGAGGCAATGCAAAATGCCGTAGCAGTCTGGACGCTCGGACAGTGGCCGAACGCCTTCGACGATTTCCCCGAGAAGCTCGCCTACGTCCGGCGCACCGATCAGGTCGTGACCTTGAGCGAATCGATGCTCGGGCTCAGCGTCGGTTGTGCCAATTGCCACCAACACAAATACGACCCGATCAGCCAGCGCGACTACTTTGGTCTCGAAGCGATTTTTGCGGCCACCGAGACCTGGGACAAGAACCGCAATCGCAAGCATTGGGCAAAGGGCGAGACCTCGAGCTATCGTATCCTGCGCCATCCGCCGACACCGGCGGAAGTTCGACTGCTGGCGCGTGGCGAACTCAACGAAGCGCGCGGAATCGTATCGCCAGCCTTGCCCGCGTTCCTCCCCGGCGGCGGGCGATTGCCTGATAGCGCGGATGAAAACACCCAACGCCGCGCACGCTTGGCGCGCTGGTTGGTGTCGAAAGAGAACCCACTGACCGCACGCGTGATTGCCAACCGCGTCTGGCAGTGGCACTTCGGACGCGCCATCGCGGCGACGCCGAATGACCTGGGAATGGCGGGCTCACCGCCATCACATCCGCAGCTGTTGGATTGGCTGGCCTCCGAGTTGATCGAGAATGGATGGAGCTTAAAAAAACTGCACCGTGTGATCTTACTATCTTCGACCTATCGGCAATCGGCACTACGTGAGACCACCGCGACCGCCACGGATCCGCAGAACATCTTATTGGCGGGATTTCCACGGCGGCGACTGGAGGCGGAAGCGGTCTGGGACCACCTGCACGCGGCGGCTGGGACGCTCGACCGCAAGAGTTTCGGTGCGCCCTTCGTGCCGAAGTTGTCGCCTGAAGAAATGACCGGGATCTACGAGATCGGCAACAATCCACAGGGGAAATGGCCGGTGACCAAGGAGCAGAACCGACGCGCAATTTACATCCTCAACCGCCGCTCGTTCCGATTCCCATTCTTCGAAGCCTTCGATCCGGCCAACAATGGCGCGAGCTGCCCGACCCGCCAGACGACGACCGTCCCAGCGCAGGCGCTGACTTTATTAAACAACCACACCGCCAACGAGCAAGCGAAGGCAATGGCCGCGAGACTAATACGCGAGGCGGGCGATGATCCGGAAAAACAGGTGCGCTACGCGTGGCTGCTGGCCTACAGCCGCGAGGTTAGCGACGCTGAACTTGGGCTCGCATTGAAGTTCATCGCCGAGTCGGACACCGCGCTGATCGGGTTCTGCCTGGGACTGATCAACACCACCGAGTTCATTTACACGAACTAACTAACAGATGCAGAATCGACCGCAGATCTCCCGACGTAAACTCCTCAGCAGAGCGGGCATGGGGATTGGCGCGCTCGCGTTGACAGACCTGCTTGGACGCGAATGCAAAGGAGCGGTGCATCATGCGCCGAAGGCCACGGCGGTGATCTCGCTGTTCATGCATGGAGGACCGAGCCAGGTCGACACCTTCGACCCGAAACCACTACTGGCAAAATTCGCCGGGCAGACACTGCCGGAAAGCTACGGCAAACTCGAACTGCAGTTCACCAAGGCGAGCACCGCCAAAGTTCTCGCCAGCAAGCGGCAGTTCAGGAAGTGCGGCAAGTCCGGGATCGAGATGTCGGATATTTTCCAACATCTGCCCAAGGTCGCTGACGAGCTGGCGGTGATTCGCAGTTGTCACCACAACCAGTTTAACCACTCCCCTGCCCTGTATCTGGCGCATTCCGGGAATCCGCTCATGGGGCACGCGAGCCTCGGGTCGTGGGCATCTTACGGCCTCGGCTCGGAGTCCGAGAACCTACCTGGCTACGTCGTGATGCGCGATGGCCCACTGAAGGCTGGCTCGACAACTTATGGAAATGGATTTCTACCCGCGATCCATCAAGCAACCGAATTGCGTTCGAGCGGTGCGCCAATTTTGTACTTGGATCGGCCTGATGCGATCAGTCGAACCGAGCAGCGTCGCATTCTAGATTTTTCGCAACAACTCAACCGCGAGTTCCTCTCCCAGCAGCAAGAAGACAGCCACCTCGCGGCGCGGATCGAGGCCTACGAACTCGCTTACCGGATGCAATCGTCGGCACCCGAGGCGGTCGATTTGAGCCAGGAGCCGGAGAGCATGAAAGCGCTTTACGGGCTAGAAGACGGCGCCTCACGCCCCTTCGGCGAACAGTGCCTGAAGGCGCGGCGGCTGGTCGAGCGCGGGGTGCGTTTTGTGCAACTCTACCACGGCGGCGGCGGCGATGGCTGGGATACGCACGGCGGAAACGACTCCAAACACCTACGCAACGGCAAGCAGATCGACCAGCCCATCACCGGCCTCATCACCGATCTCAAAGCACGCGGCCTGCTCGATTCGACGCTCGTCATCTGGGGCGGCGAGTTCGGCAGGACGCCGACCTCCGAAGCCTCCGACGGCCGCGACCACAGCCCATACGGCTACTCGGTGTGGATGGCTGGCGGCGGAATCAAGGGCGGCACGGTCTACGGTTCGACCGATGATTTCGGTTTCCGCGCCGAGGAGAACCCGGTCCAAGTCAGAGATCTTCACGCGACGATCCTCCACCTGCTCGGCCTAAAGCACGACAAACTGACCTACTACTTCCAAGGTCTCCGGCAACGCCTGACGCAGATCGACGGGGAGAGTCGTATCATTCACGAGATCCTCGCTTAGCGAATCACTTGGCAAATTGATCCCGGAACGGCGACGCGGAAAATTCTGCCGCGCTCCAGATCACCTATCGCCTGACCACCCACACCGGGGTCGTACTAGTCGGCGATGAACAACGATCCGTCCGGCGCAACGCAAACATCCGATGGCCGGAACCACTTGTTGCGTTCGCCCTTGAGGATATTGACGGTTTTGGCAGAGTAGCCGGCCCCCGTTGTTTTTAACGGATAGGCGCGGGTGACGTTCGGCCCGGCGTCGCAGTGAATCATTTGATTGCGGAACACATCGGGGAGCAGGGAGCCTTCGTAGATCGTGATTCCGGTAGGCGATCCCTGGCCGGTCTGGATGAGGTTCAGGACGACGCCCGGGTCGTTGAGGTGCCAGTGGCGATCAGGTAACTCCTTCTCCATGTTTGTCTGTTTGTCGCCCCAGCCCTTGCCGGTGAATTCGTCACGGTAGCCGTAGTTGCCGTACTCCATGACGAAGTTGATCCGCACCCCCTTGTTGCCATCGTCATCGTTATCGCGCTGCCAGACGGTGCCGAACGAGTCCACACAAACTTCCCAGTTGTTGCGGAAATTCCAGTCGAGCGTCTCGACGTTCGCCCCGTCGAGGTCGCAGCGGAAGGCCATACCCTGCTGGTACGGTCTGCGATCAGCCTTGACCTCGTTTCTGGCTTTGTCGGTGATAATTTTCCCCGACGCGTCCGCGAGTTGGCGGGAGGCATTGCCGAAGTTGAAGTAGAGCTTGCCGTCCGGGCCGAACGAGAAGGCATGGATGCCGTGATCGTGCTGGGTCCTACCAATTTTGGTGAACAGCGCCTCTTTCCCTATCCGATTTCAGGTCGCCGTTCTCGTCGGTCATGACCCAGACGTTGTCGCCTGCGGAGACGATCACCTTGTTACCGAGGACGCAGACCCCGTGCGCGGAATCGATGTCCCTGCCCTAGGCAGCCCGTCGATTCGTCGGCCACTCCATCGCCGTTGGTATCCTCCAAGACGAGGATGCGATTCCCCTCCTTAGGTTTCCCGTTGTGGCCGCGGTAAGTGATGACCTAGGAGCCTGTCGGACTTAGAGGATTCGAGCAAAACGTTTTAGAATTCCGATCCAGATCCGTCTGCTGGGGAGGATTTAAATGGATTTAATGACGATTCAGCGGGCGGATCTGGGCGAGTTCTAAAATGATTCTTGCCGGAGCGGGTAAGTCCGACAGGCT